>VGRB01000179.1 GCA_016875475.1 Deltaproteobacteria bacterium | reverse complement strand
GGACCGCGAGGGCGTGCGGCTGATCGGGCCGAACTGCCCCGGGGTCATCTCGCCCGGCAGGTGCAAGATCGGGATCATGCCGGCGCACATCCACAAGCAGGGCTCCATCGGGGTCGTGTCCCGCTCGGGCACGCTGACCTACGAGGCCGTGGACCAGTTGACGAAGCTCGGGCTGGGCCAGAGCACCGCGATCGGGATCGGCGGGGACCCGGTCCAGGGCACGAGCCACACCGACGTGCTGGCGGCCTTCGATGCCGACCCCGAGACCGAGGCGGTCGTGCTGATCGGCGAGATCGGCGGCCAGGCCGAGGAGCGGGCCGCGGACTACGCGGCGAGCCGGAGCAAGCCGGTCATCGCGTTCATCGCCGGCCAGACCGCGCCGCCAGGGCGCCGCATGGGGCACGCGGGCGCGATCATCGCGGGGGGAAAGGGCACCGCGCGCGAGAAGATCGAGTACCTGCGCGACAAGGGGATCGACGTGGCCGCGACGCCCGCGGACATCGGGCTGACGCTGGCGCGGCGGATCGGTCGCACCTGACCTACAGCAGCTCGCTCGCGGCAAAGAAGAACGGCACCTCGACCGCGGCGGTCGCGGGGGCGTCCGACCCGTGCACGGCGTTCAACTGGATGCTCGTGCCGTAGCGGCCGCGCACGGTGTCGGGGCCGGCCCTGGTCGAGTCGGTCGGGCCCATCAGCGCGCGCCAGCGGGCGATCGCGTCGTCGCCCTCGAGCGCCAGCACGACCACCGGCCCGGAGACCATGAACTTCACGAGGTCCGCGTAGAAGGGGCGCTCGCGGTGGACCGCGTAGAACCCCTCGGCCTGGGCCCGGGTCATCCGGATCATCTTCATCCCGAGGATCCCGAGCCCGCCGGCCTGGATCATCGCGACGACGTTTCCGACGTTCCCGGCCGCGACCGCGTCCGGCTTGATGATTGCGAAGGTCCTCTCCATTGCCATCGTCGAATCCTCCGTTGTGTCCCGGAATGGGGCGCGTGCCCCGAAGCGCTACCGGATCCCGTGGAAATTCAGGTTCATCGATCCGGCCGGCTCGCCGCCCTCGCCGCCGCGGCGGGAGAGCAGCACGATGCCGGTGACCAGAACCAGCACTGCTTGAACACGCTCCTGCTCGCGGCCTTCTTGCCGGTGTCGCGGAAGATCGGGGAGTTGGGGTCGATCACGTACTCCTCGCCCTCGCCCACGGGCATCGGCTGCGCGGTCCCCTCGGTCCCGGGCACGGCCACGGGCGGAGGCTCCAGCGCGGCCAGCGGCGCCTCGGCCGGGACGCCGACGCCCAGCGCGCTCGCCAGGACGCCCTGGGTCGAGGTCACCAGGGTCGCGTCGCGTGCGAGCGCGGCGCGGATCGGGCTCGACCGGCCGCCCGCCCACGATGAGCCGGTCACGGCGAAGCCGCTCTTGTCCATGGCCACGGCCAGCACGACCACGTCGGTCGCCGCGGTCATCCTGGCCAGCTTCTCCATGTCGCCGTCCGCGGACCTGCCCTTGTCGGCCGCCTTGGCCACGGACGCCAGGGCCTCCTCCATGCCGGACTTGAACGGCGCCGACCCCATGGTCACCTCGAGCGCCTGCTCGGGGCCGCCGCGCACCGCGACGAACTGCGACCACAGCAGGTGGCCGTCCTGGAAGACGGACACCAGGTGCTCGCCCGCCGCGAGCCCGGAGACCTTGACCGGTCCGAAGCCGCGGAACTCGTAGTCCACATAGACCTCGCCGCCCGGCGGGGTCGTGGTGATCGCGAGCAGGCCGTTCGGGGACTCGTCGATGTCGCGCTGGACGGACGCGAACAGGTTGCGCGCATCCACGCTGTACGCGTAGTCGGTCGCCTTCTGGCCCGGCCACAGCAGCAGCGCCCGGCGGATCGCGTCCCTGGACTCGCTCGGCGGTCGCCTGGATGCCTGGGCGGCCACGCCCAGTCCCTTGCAGGTCTTCGCGACGAGCGCACGGTCCGCGCCGCCCAGGCACATCTGGAGCGCCGTGTCGGCCGCGGAGTAGGCCCTGTACGCGTCCTCCCACTTCTGGGCCGCCAGGGCCGCCCTGCCCTCCTCGACCTTCGCCGCGGCCTGCGCCGGGGCCGCGGGGTCGGCGCACGGCGACGTGCCCGCGCGCGCCACGCCGGCTGTCGCGAGCCGGTCCGCGGTGCCGCGAAGCAGGCCGCGCACCACCATCGCCGCGGTCGCGTCCTTGGCCGTCTTCGGCGTGACGAACAGCGCGAGTCGCCGCTGCGCCGGCGCCGGCTGGGCGGTCGCGACGCCGCCCGCGAACGCGAGCAGCCCCGCGACCTCGGCGTTCACGAAACTCGCCGCCACCGCGAGCGCCACCCCGGCGAACCACTTCCTGCGCGCGAGCGTGGGCAATCCGTTCCTCATGCGTCCATCCTCCAACTCACGGGGCCGTTCACGGGGCCGTCGGGTCGAGCCGCACGGTGGGCGGCGCATAGACCTGGACGATGCCGGTCTCCTCCGGGAAGGCGCCGCGGGTCGTCATGCCGCCCACCACCAGGACCGTGTCGTCCGGGAGCGGCTCGGCACGGTGGCCGGCGAACGCCTGGGTCTCGGCGACCACGGACATGGCCTCGGGGAGCTTCGCGTTCGGGTCGTCCGAGACCGTCGTGTCGGGCCGCTCCGGGTCCCAGCGGCAATTCGGGGAGGCGGCGGGACCCGTGAAGTCCTTGAAGCCGCCGATCACGAACGCGCGGTCGCCGTCGAACGACGCCATGGCCGTGTGGAAGAAGCGCTGGCCGCAGCCCGCCGCCACGTTCCTGGCCGGGGTCACGGCGACCGTGTCGCCCGAGGGGGCGCGGCCGAACTGGAGGATCCACGCCGAGTCGGCCGGCGCCTGGAACTTGCCGTCCTTGTAGCCGATTCCGCCGACCACGAGGAACCGCTTGCCGGAGAGCGGGGCCACGGCCGGGAAGAAGAGCGGCGGCAGGCCCTTCGCCTCCAGGGCGGTGAACACGCCGCTGACGCCCTTCTGCTGCTGCGAGGACTGCGTGTAGATCTCGACGCCGGGGTTGTCGGCGTTGACCGTGGAGATGCCGCCGATCAGGGCGTACCTGGAGAGGCCCTCCGCCGTGTCCTCGAGCTTCGCGATTGCGGCGCCGTTGTGCTGGCGCTTCATGATCGGCCCGTTGCCGCTGAACGGCTGGAGGCCGCCCTTCTCGTCCCCCGTCGCGACCCACGGCGCCCACAGCTCGGCGTTCGCGTAGTCCGGGTTCGGGTCCTTGGGCCACTGGCCGCCGCCCGTGATCAACACGCTGTTGTCGAACAGGCGCGCCACGTTCGGGAACGCGCGCTTGAGCGTCATCTGGCGGGGGTTGCCGGTCCCGTCCTTGAGCGCCGGGTGGAACGCCTTCGTCGCGACGTCGTAGATCTCGTACGAGTTCAGCGCGTCGCCGGTCGCGAAGGCGATGCCGTCGGCCTTCAGCTCGACCTTGTTCGCGCCGCCGATCAGCAGGACGATGCCCGACTTGCCCAGGACCGCCCCGTCCGCGCCCTTGATGCCGTCCTTCTCGGTGATCGGGAGGAACACGGCCGCGTGCGCCGCGCGGCGCGCGGTCATCGGGGCGGCGATCGGGTCCAGGGGGCCGCCCGTCTGGGCGCTGTACAGCAGCGCGAGGTCGGAGGGCTCCTCCAGGACCGTCGACGCGGCCGCGGTGACCTTCGTGAAGCCGCCGGTCACGAGGACCGTGCCGTCGCCGAGCGCCGTGGCCGTCGAGAACACGCGATGGGTGAAGGTGTTCGGGGGGGTGACGCACGCGAGCCGGCCGAGAGGGGCGAGCACCAGGTCCAGGCTCGTGGTCGCGTCCTGCTCGATGCGCACCTGGCGCTGCCGCGCGAACCAGCCCGCCTCGGTCTGGCCCGGGGCATAGCCGAGCACGGTCACGACGTTGTTGATGCCGGCCGGGATGCCGCCGACCGTGATCGAGGACTTGACCTTGAAGGCCTCGTCCACCGGGTTGTACAGCTCCTGCGTGTCCCGGTTCACGGCCGTCACCATGACCCGCACCCGGTCGATCGAGGGGATCGGGTCGCTGCCGGTCACCCCGGGGCACGACCCGAGCGCGCTGACGGCGAGCCCGATGTTGCCGACCCCCGTCTCCGCTTCGCAGCCCGCCGCGAGAAGGGCCGCGGCGACCGCACCCAGGAACGTCAACCGAGTCGTCATGTGGTGATCTCCCGCCTTCCAACCACGTCCGGGCCTGACAGGGGCAGGCCGAGACTGGGCGAGAATAGACCGGGGTTTCGTTGGAAGTCAAGGCGATTCCCCGCTCGCGCGGCGTCCGGATCGAGCCCCCCGCCGACCGTGCGGGATCGCCTGACCCGGGGGCCTCCGCTTCCAACCCTGAAGCCGTAGTGGCGAGGCCCCCGCGCGCGGGTCCGCTTCGTTCCCCGGCGGGCCGCGCCGGAGCCGGTGCGGCGCGGAGCGCCGCCTTCACTGTCCTCCCCTGGGAGGGTTGAAGCCCTCGCCTTTAGGCGACCGCTTTAGCAGGTCCTCCCCCGCCTGAAGGCGGCGGCTTCCGGATGTGGAAGCCGTGAAGCTCCACCGCCTGAAGGCGGCGGCCTCTCAGGGGTCCCTGCGGCTCAACCCGGCGCCGCGAATCGCCGACCTCCGGTCGGCGCGGCGCCGCGAAGCCCTCGTCTTCAGACGAGGGTCGTTCACTCGCGCGAAGCGCGGTGGCGCGGACCGGTGACCGGCTCGCCGGATCGATGATGGCCTCGTCGCGCCTCGCTTCGGAAACGAGTCTGGCACACGCGGCGCGCGATGTGAAGCGGTCGCGGGGCTGAGGAATCCCCTCGTGATCGGCAGCCGAAGGGAGTCGGGGAGTTGCGTGCGCGGTGGGCGCCGGGCCAGCGGGCCTCACATCCGGCCCGCGGCCCGGCGCTCCCGGTTTGCGGGGATACCTCAGGTCGCGGGGGGCGGAATCGCCGGCCACGCCGCCGCCATCCGGCAGGGAGGCCCGACGATTCGGGCGGGGGGCACGACCGTTGACTCGCGCGCGGCGGCGGCCGACAATCCGGATCCATGAGGGGCTTCGAAGAGGCGGTCGCAAGGGTCGGGCGCCTGCCGCGGGACAACCTGAACGAGTACGGGTTCGACCCGTTCGGCTTCAGTCCGGACTTCGTGGCCCGGATCGCGCCCCTGGCGCACGTCGTCTATCGGCGCTACTTCCGCGCGGCGGCCTATGGCATCGAGAAGGTCCCGACGGGCCGCGTGATCCTGGTCGCGAACCACTCGGGCCAGATCCCGATCGACGGCATGATCATCGCCTGCGCCATGATGCTGGACGCGGAGCCGCCCCGCATGGTCCGCAGCATGGTCGAGAAGTTCGTTCCGGCGCTGCCTTTCGTGTCGTACTTCATGTCGCGTACGGGGCAGGTCGTCGGGACGCCCGACAACTGCGTCCGGCTGCTGGAGCGCGACGAGACGATCCTGGCGTTCCCCGAGGGCGTGGCCGGGATCAGCAAGACGTTCTCGAAGCGATACCAGCTCCAGGAGTTCGGGCACGGCTTCATGCGCCTCGCGCTCCAGACCAGGAGCCCGATCGTCCCGGTCGCGGTCATCGGGGGGGAGGAGCAGGCGCCCTCGCTGTACAACTCGCGGGCGATCGCCCGGCTGTTCGCGGCGCCGTCGTTCCCGATCACGCCGACGCTCCTGCCGCTGCCCGTGAAGTACCGGCTCTACTTCGGCGAGCCGATGCGGTTCAAGGGCGACGCCGAGGCCGAGGACCGGCAGATCGAGCCGAAGGTGCGCTCGGTCCGCTCGACGTTGCAGGCGCTGGTCCACCGGGGCCTGCGCGAGCGCAGGCACGTTTTCTGGTGAACCGCGGGCGGAGAGATGCCGTACGACCCCGAAGGCGCGGTCCTGGTCACCGGCATCGCCGGCAGGCTCGGCCGCCTCGTCGCCTCGCGCCTGCACCGCGAGGTGCAGGTGGTCGGGCTCGACCGCCGCCCGTTCCCCGGGCGTCCGAAGGACGTCAAGCACTACCAGATCGACATCCGCCGCAAGAAGGTCGAGGAGCTGTTCGAGCGCGAGCGCATCCGCGCGGTCGTCCACATGGCCATCGTCCACGACCCGCGGCTGGACGCCGAGGAGCACCACTCGGTCAACGTGATCGGCACGCGCCGGGTACTCGACCTGGTCCTCAAGCACGGCGTCCGCAAGGTCGTGGTCCTGTCCTCCGCCACGGTGTACGGCCCGCGTGCCGACAACACGCAGTTCATCACCGAGGACACGCCCCTGCTCGGCGCCGAGCGGCACGGCGACCTCCGGGACCTGGTCCAGGTGGACCTGTACGCCAACACGTTCCTGTGGAAGCAGCCCGAGGTCGAGACGGTCGTGCTGCGGCCGGTCCACATCGTGGGCGACGTCGGGAGCCCCGCGTCCAACTACCTGCGCCTGCCCCGTTTCCCGGTCGTGATGGGCTTCGACCCGATGATCCAGGTGATCCACGCGGAGGACGTCGTCGCCGCGATGATGGCGTCGCTCCGGCCCGGAGTGCGCGGCGTCTTCAACGTGGTCGGACCGGACGGCATCCCGCTGTCGCGTCTGCTGCGCGAGATCGGCCGGCCCCTGGTCCCGATCCCCGGGCCGCTGCTGACCGCGGGACTTTTCTGCATGGTGGACGGCGAGCGGTTCGCGCGCGACGTCGGCTTCCGGCCGCGCCTGTCGCTGCGGGACGTCATCGCCGTCTATCGCGATGCGGCCGCGCAGCCCGCGCGGGCGCGGCGGTAGGGCCGGCGAGAGGTGGCCCGATGGCCGGCAGGGTCCTCGTGGGCACCAGCGGCTACTCGTACGACGACTGGCGGGGCGTGCTCTACGGCCCCGACACGAGGAAGTCGGACTTCCTCCAGGTCTACGCGTCGCGCTTCGCGGCGTGCGAGCTGAACTTCACCTACTACCGGATCCCGACCGCGAAGAGCCTGTGGCTCGCGGTCCAGAACAGCCTGCGCCGCGTCACATTCACCGTGAAGGCGCCCGGCCGGGTCACGCACGAGCGCACGGACGTCGAGGCCGCGTGCGCCGACCTGCTGCGCGCGCTCGAGCCGATGCGCGAGGCCGGCGTGCTCGGCGCGGTGCTCGCGCAGTTCCCGTACTCGTTCAAGAACACGGACGAGTCCTGGGCGTACCTGGATCGGCTCGCCGCGCTGCTCGCGGGCCCGCCGCTCGTGGTCGAGTTCCGGCACGCCGGCTTCGTGACCGACGCGACGTTCTCCCGGCTGCGCGACCTCGGCGTCGGGTTCTGCTGCGTCGACGAGCCCCGGCTGCGCGGCCTGATGCCTCCCGTGGCCGAGGCGACGTCGGACGTGGCGTACGTCCGCCTCCACGGCCGCAACGCGCGCGACTGGTGGGAGCACGAGGACCGCGACATGCGCTACTCGTACCTCTACCGCCGCGAGGAGCTGGCCGAGTGGGTCGGGCCGGTCCGGCGCCTGTCGGAGCGCGCGCGGACCACCTTCGTCTTCTTCAACAACCACGACGCCGGGCAGGCGGTGGTGAACGCGATCGAGATGCGCGAGATGATCGACGCGTAGCGGCGCCGCGCGGCGATTCGGACATGATCGCTCCTGGTTATGCGCCGCGTCATGGTGTAACCCCGCCTTCGATCTGCTATCCTCCGGCGACCCTTGGAAGCAGAACGGAGCGAAGCGATGACCGAGCCCCAGGCCAGGACGACCGGCGGCGCCCCCGCGGCGGGCGACAAGCCGATGACGCAGCGCGAGACGATCGAGGCGGTCGTGAACGACCTCCGCCCGATGCTCCAGCAGGACGGCGGGGACTGCGAGCTGGTGGACGTGTCCCCGGACGGGAAGACCGTCTACCTGAGGCTCCAGGGCGCGTGCAGCCACTGCCCGTCCGCGATCTACACCCTCAAGTACGGGATCGAGCAGGTCCTGCGCGAGATGGTTCCGGGCGTGGAGACGGTCGAAGCGGTCCCGTAGCCCGGGCTCTTTTTTTCCTTGACAGGCCCGGGTACCCCGACTAGATTCGCCGTCGCCTTGGGGCCCCGGGGGCGAATAGCTCAGCCGGAAGAGCACCGGTCTTACACGCCGGGGGTCACAGGTTCGAACCCTGTTTCGCCCACAAAGGCGTCGGGTTTGAAGGTTCCCTGACTTGGTATGGGGTGGTAGCGCAACCGGTTAGAGCACCGGCCTGTCACGTCGGAGGCTGCGGGTTCGAGTCCCGTCCACCCCGCTGCAATGAAACCGCCGCTTTCCCGCACGGCTCCAGGGGAAGCCCCGTCTGCCGGAGGCTCCGGATGGCGGCTCCGATGCCGGTCCGTGGGGGTCCTTGCCGGGGCAGTGTTGTGGTGAAGGCTACAAGACGAAGGGAATCAACGCCTTGCGATTGCGAGGATAGTCGGGGAACGTCCGGTGGTACCAGCGGTGCGTCGCGATGGCGCGCGGCCCAAGGTTCGCGAACGTCCAGAAGGCGAACACCGCGCCGGGCCATGACCAGGTCAGGACGGCCCAGCCGACCCACTCGGTGAACTCGCCGAGGTAGTTCGCCGCCGACACGAACCGGAACATCCCGCGGCGCGGGATCTTGAAACCGGTCTCGCCGGGACCGCGCAGGTTGCGCAGGACGTGGTCCGAGTGGAGGTTGATCGCGAAGCCCGCCAGGAAGATCGCGAGGCCGGCGACGAAGCGCGGGTCCGACAGCCACGTCGCCGGATACGGGTCGGAGAGCGTGAACAGCCAGCGGCCGTTCAGGTACGAGTTGAACAGGTTGAACAGCGTGCCGAACAGCGCGATCGAGAGCGGCATCGGCGGGTCGCCGGGCTTCATGAGGAACGGGAACACGAACGTGCGCTGGCAGTAGTGGAGCTGCCAGATCAGCAGGAACGCGACCTCGACCGGGCCTTGGCGGCCGCCGAGCAGGAAGAACACCAGCATCCCGACCGGGGCGGGGATCTCCATGACCAGCCAGCCCCAGAGGTTGGACAGGGTCGGACCCCACCCGCGCCGCGCATGGCGGCCGTAAGGCGCGGTGACGAGCAGCAGCGACCCCACGCCGGCGAACCCCCAGAGCACCCAGTGGAACACGGCCCGCTCGTCCACTCCGCGAACCTCCTTCCCGTCCCCGAACCCGTCCCCGCCCCGACGGCCGGCGCCGGATGGTACGCCGGGGCCGCTCCACGCGCAACGCGCTTGACTCCGGCCGCGGGCAGCGCGTACGGTTTGCCATGAAGCGCAAACCACCCCTTGCGTTCCTCGCGGCCCTGGTCGTCGGCCCCTACCTCCAGGACCTCCGGCCCGACGGCGTGCTCGTGTCCTTCGAGACCGACGCGCCGTCCGCCGCGGCCGTGGAAGTCGGACCGGACACGTCGTTCGGCCAGGTCGTGCCGTCCGCGACGTCCGGCACCCACCACGACGTGCGCCTGTCCGGGCTCGCGGCAGGGACGGCCTGGCACTACCGGGTGCTCGTGGACGGCCAGCCGGCGGGCGAGCCCGGGACCTTCGTCACCTCGCCGGAGCCGGGCTCGACCGGCGCGTTCACGTTCCTGGTCGCCGGGGACAACCGATCGGACGCGAACGCCCACGCCCTGGTTGTGTCGCGCATGACCGAGCACGAGGCCGACTTCGTGGTCAACACGGGGGACATGGTCAGCAGCGGCGAGGTCGCGTCGCAGTGGGTCGAGTTCTTCGCCATCGAGGCCGCGCTCGTGCGGGACACGCCGATCTACCCGACGGTCGGCAACCACGACGAGGACGACGGCGACCTGCCCGAGCCGTACCTGCGCCTGTTCACGCCGCCGCCCGGTTCCGGCCACGACTCGTACTACTCGTTCGACCACGGCAACAGCCGGTTCATCGTCCTGGACGGCTACGTGGAGGTCGACGACGAGTGGTCCTGCCTGTTGAAGATCCTCAACTGGGGCAAGTGCTTCGACGAGCACCAGTCCGAATGGCTCGAGGCGACGCTGAAGGACGCGACCGGCGACCCCGCGGTGGACCACGTCTTCGTGTTCACGCACGAGGGACCCTACTCGTCGAAGCCCGGCCGGTCCGGGTCGCCCCAGATGCGGCGGCTGCTGGATCTCTTCTCGGTGAACAAGGTGCGCGTGGTCATCTCGGGGCACGACCACTACTACGAGCACGGTCTCGCGAACAACGGGCTGCCCTACGTGATCACCGGCGGCGGCGGGGCGCCGCTGTACGAGACGAGCCCGGGGCTGGACCTCCTGCACCCGCACCAGGTGCTGGTGTCCACGAGCGTTCACAACTTCCTCCGCGTGTTCGTCCAGGGGCCGTACATCGAGGTGACCGCCTACGACGCGACCGGCACGCAGATCGACCGCTTCGAGATCGGCGGCAAGCCGGAGTGCTCGAACGCGGCGGACTGCAACGACGGTGAGCCCGGCGTCTGCGCGGGCAAGTGGTCCTGCGGGGCCGATTCCAGGTGCGCGTGGGTGTGCGACCCGCCGCCGCCGTGCCTGACCGTGCTCGATTGCGGGGCGCCGCCCGCCGGCGCGTGCCCGGGGCATTGGCAGTGCCTCGGCTCGTGTGCGTGGACCTGCGACTCGTCCGGCGAGTGCTGGAGCGACCTGGAGTGCGCGTCCCACCCGCCGCTGAACGAGTGCCCGGGCGGGTTCTTCGCGTGCGTGGACGACGTGTGCGAGTGGAAAAC
>VGRB01000178.1 GCA_016875475.1 Deltaproteobacteria bacterium | reverse complement strand
GAAAATCCGGTCCCCGACGGATCGAAGGGCACGAACTCCGTCGTTGTCCGGCTCCAGCCGCACGAGACGCCGGCTGACGCGGCGAGGGCCGCGATCACGATCGTGACGCCGTTGCGCATCTCGCCCCCTGTCACCGATCGAGGTGCGCCTCGCGCCAGACCGCGCGCTCCAGCACGTCCGTCATGCGCTCCACGTGGCTGCGCTGCTCCACGATGCCCTCGAGCAGCACGCGGAGCGGCTCCCACCGTTCGTCCTCGTCGTCGTCGAGGTCGATGCGGCGCATGAACCAGTCCGGGAACATCCGCTCCTCCACGCGCTCGTCCGACAGCAGGAGCGGGTGCCGGTGGCGCACGTCGGTCACGATCCGGTCGTAGACGCGCTCGACCTCCTCGGGGGGGCCTTCGAGCACCTTCAGGAACACGCCGCCGCAGGTGACCAGCACGCCCGTGATCCCGAGCCGCTCGTTGTTCGCGGACGACGTGAACGTCAGCGCCTCGACGTCGTCGGGGGAGAGTCCTTCCGCCACCTGGCTCACGTACCGGATCCGCCTCAGCATCGCCGTCACCTCGCAACGTCGTGTGGGATCGTAGCGTCGCGCGGGCGCCGGGGGAAGCGGGAGGGGGCTACCATGCGCGTTTTGGCGGGGAGAACGGGTACGGGACGGGTTCGGGCACGGGTACGGGCACGGGCTCGGGTACGGGCACGGGCTCGGGCACGGGTACGGGTTGAAGAGGGGGGAGTGCACGGGGACGGGGACGGACGAGGGGCGATGGTCAGTGGTGCGCCTGGGCTTCGGGAGAGGCGTCCATCTCCATCTGGTCGTGGTCCATGGCGTCGTGGTCGATCGCGTCGGGGTCGGCGGCGCGATCCGCGCCGCGTCGCGCGTCCACCGCCGCAGACCATGACCGGCGGCCCAGGTCCGGCCGTCCCCGAGCGCCTCGGCCGCCTGGCCCAGCTTCCGGTGCGCGGTCCCGATGCTGATGAGGAGCTGCGGCACCTGCCGGACCGCGTAGGCGGCCTTGAACTCCGCGAGCGACTCCGCGTAGCGCTCCGCGAGGTTCGCGGACACGCCCCTGCCGCAGTGATCCTGGAACGGGTCCGCGCCCGGGTCCGCGCCCGGGTCCGCGGCGCGGGCCGCGAGGGGGCGCGACACGAGCGCGAGCGCGACCGTGACCAGCGTCGCCCTGAACACCTTCGACCCTCCCCGGACGGGCGTGACGAGTATGGCGCGCCCGGTCGGCTCCCGGGTGCCTGCCTTCCCTAGGGCCAGGCGCGTTCCCGGCGCGAACACTGCTGGACTTCGGGGTCCGCCGGCTCGATAATCGGTGGAGGAGGACGTGTTCCGCATGGTCGGCGACCCGATGCTCCTGGCCGTGATGGTGAAGGCCCTTGCCGACACCTTTCACCCCCTCCGCGTCATCCTGTTCGGCTCGCGCGCCCGCGGCGACGCGAGGCCCGACAGTGACTACGACTTCCTGGTGATCGCTGAAACGCCGCTGGCCCCGATCGAGCGGATGTTCGTCGCGCGCAAGGCGCTCTGGGGCCTGCGCGTGTCCGCGGACGTCTTCGTCCTGACGCCGGGCGAAGCGGAACTCCTCTCGCAACGTGTGGGCAGCGTCGCCGCCGCCGCCAGCACGGAGGGACGAGTGCTGTATGAAGCGGCCTGACGACCCCGACGTCGGCGCGTGGCTCGTCAAGGCGAGCGAGGACCTCGCTGTGGTGGCGGTCCTGCGGGAGCGGGCGCCGCACCTCGATGCCGCGATCTGTTTCCATTGCCAGCAGGCCGCCGAGAAGCTGCTCAAGGCCGTGCTGGTCGCCTTCGGGGACGTGCCCCCGCGTACGCACGACCTCGCGGCGCTCGTCGAGGAGGCGGCCGCTCGCCTGCCGGCACTTGCGGACCTTCTGGCCGACGCGACGTACCTGAGTCCGTTCGCGGTGTTGCCACGATACCCGGTCGCGCCCGCGCCCGGGATCGAGGCAACGGTCCTTGTCGCGGACGCGGAGGCGCGTGCGCGTCGCATCGAGCGTGCTGTGCTTGCGCTCCTGACCCGGCCCGACGGGCCGTGACCCGCGGTCGCGCCGCTGGAATCCGTGGAACTCCACATCGGACGAGCCCGGTCCCCGAAGATGAGCAGAGCGGTGGGGGGTTACGGGGGGGCAGAAGGAACAGCTCAGCCCCGCGTGGCGAAGGCGTACGCGTTCCGGAACATGCGCATCCAGGGGCCGGCCTCGGCTTCGAACGTGCCCGCCGGGCGCCAGGAGAGCTGGACCGACCGGAAGGCGCGCTCCGGGTGGGGCATCAGGATCAGCGCGCGGCCGTCCACGGACGTGAAGCCGGTAAGGCCGCCCTCGGACCCGTTCGGGTTCAGGGGGTAGCGCTCGGTGGGGCGACCGCGGTGGTCCACGTAGCGCACCGCCGCGAGGCCCTCGGAGACCGCCGCGTCGCGGTCCGCCGCGGAGTCGAACACCGCGAGCCCCTCGCCGTGCGCGACCGGGATCGGGACGCGTGAGCCCGCCATGCCCGCGAGCAGGACGGAGGGGGAGGGCAGGACCTCCACGGTCGCGTACCGGGCCTCGAACTGCTCGCTGTCGTTGCGGCGGAACGCCGGCCAGTGCGCCGCGCCCGGGATGATGCCCTTCAACTGGCTGACCATCTGGCAGCCGTTGCAGACCCCGAGCGTGAATGTGTCGGGACGGGCGAAGAAGGCCGCGAACATCGTGCGGAGGCGGTCGTTGTAGAGGATCGACCGCGCCCAGCCCGACCCCGCGCCGAGCACGTCTCCGTACGAGAAGCCGCCGCACGCGACCAGGCCCGCGAAGTCCGCGAGGTCCGCCCGGCCAGGCAGCAGGTCCGTCATGTGGACGTCCACGGACTCGAAGCCCGCCAGCGCGAACGCCGCGGCCATCTCCACGTGGCCGTTCACGCCCTGCTCGCGCAGGATTGCCACCCTCGGTGCCCTGGCCCTCTCCCCCCCCGCGCCCGTCCCCTTCATCCCCGGGCGGCCGGCGGCGGCATCAACGCCGCCGGCCGAGGGCGCCGGGGGGGGGAGGGCCTCCGGATCGTACGTCACCAGATACGACCGCCCCGGGTCGCCCGCGTCGAGCGCGTCCTCGTATTCCTGCGCCGCGACGGCCGGGTTGTCGCGGATCGTCTGCATCCGGTGCGTCAGCGCGGACCACGTCCGCCGGACCTCGGTCACGTCCGCGTCGATGGCGATCGCGCCGCCGACCGCGATCCGGATCCGCTTGTCGTCCCGGCAGCTTCCGACGACGCGTGCCAGGTCCGACAGGCCGTGGCCGGCGAGCACGGCCCGCACCTCGTCGAGCCGGCTCGGCGCGACCTGGAGGACCGCGCCCAGCTCCTCGGCGAACAGCGGGGCCAGCGGGGCCGCAGGGTCCCCCGCGAGGTCCGCGTCGATCCCGCGGCCGCCCGCCACGGCCATCTCGCACAGCGTGACGGCCGCGCCGCCGTCGGAGCGGTCGTGGTACGCGAGCAGCAGGCCGCGCCCGACCATCTCGGCCACGGCCGCGAAGAAGCGGCCGAACGCCTCCGGGTCGTCGAGGTCCGGCGGCTCGTCGCCCGCCTGGTTGAATACCTGCGCGAGCGCGCTGCCGCCGAGCCGGTCGCGGCCCGCGCCGAGGTCGACAAGCACCAGCGAGGACGGCCCCGGCGCGAGGTCGGGGGTGACGGCGCGGCGCACGTCGGGGACCGTCGCGAACGCGCTCACGATCAGGCCGAGCGGCGCGGTCTGCCGCAGCGGCTCGCCGGTCGCGGGGTCGTCCCATACCGTCCGCATGGACAGCGAGTCCTTGCCGACCGGGATGGAGACGCCCAGGCGCGGGCACAGGTCGAGCGCGACGGCGGCGACCGTGTCGAACAGGCGCGCGTCCTCGCCGGGCTCGCCGCACGCGCACATCCAGTTCGCGGACAGCTTCACCCCGCCGATCGCGCCGATGCCGGCGCCCGCGAGGTTCGTCAGGGCCTCGCCGACCGCCATGCGGCCCGACGCGGGCCCGTCCACGACCGCCACCGGCGTGCGTTCGCCGACCGCCATGGCCTCGCCCGTCACGGACCGGTATCCAGTCACGGTCACCGCGCAGTCCGCGAGCGGGACCTGCCACGGCCCGACCATCTGGTCGCGGTGCACCATGCCGCCGACGCTCCGGTCCGCGATCGTCACCAGGAACGTCTTGTCCGCGACCGCGGGCAGCGCGAGCACGCGCGCGAGCGCCTCGCGCGGCGCGACGCCCGACAGGTCGAGCGGCGGCGGCCGGGTCGGGTCGCGCGCCACGTCGCGGAGCATCCGCGGGGGCTTCCCGAGCAGCACGTCGAGCGGCACGTCGATCGGCCGGTCCCCGAACAGCGGGTCCGCGAGCACCAGCCGGCCGTCGCCCGTGGCCCGCCCGATGAACGCGACCGGGCAGCGCTCGCGCCGGCACAGGGCCTCGAACCGCTCGCGGTCCGCCTCGCCGATCGCGAGCACGTATCGCTCCTGCGCCTCGCAGCACCAGACCTCCATGGGGCTCATGGAGGGCTCGTCGTTCGGCACGTCGCGCAGCCCGAACACGGCGCCGGTCCGCTCGACCAGCTCCGGGCAGGCGTTCGACAGGCCGCCCGCGCCCACGTCGTGGATCGACAGGATCGGGTTGTCCGCGCCGAGCGCGACGCAACCGTCGATGACCTCCTGGCACCGGCGCTCCATCTCCGCGTTGCCGCGCTGCACGGAGTCGAAGTCGAGCGCCGAATCGTTGCTGCCCGAGGCCATGGACGACGCGGCGCCGCCGCCGAGCCCGATCCGCATCGCGGGCCCGCCGATCTGCACGACCCAGGCGCCGGGGACCAGATCCTTCTTGTATACCTGCGAGCGCCGGATGTTCCCCATGCCCCCGGCGAGCATGATCGGCTTGTGGTAGCCGCGCCGCCGGCCCGAGACCTCCTCCTCGTACGTGCGGAAGAACCCCGCGAGCTGCGGGCGGCCGAACTCGTTCCCGAACGCGGCGCCGCCGATCGGGCCTTCCAGCATGATGGCGAGCGGCGTTGCGAGGCGGCGAGGGTGGGCGGGCGCGTCCCGCTCCCACGGCTGCGCGAACCCTGGCACCCGGAGGTTCGAGACCGCGAACCCGGCGATGCCGGCCTTGGAGCGGCTGCCGATCCCGGTCGCGGCCTCGTCGCGGATCTCGCCGCCCACGCCGGTCGCGGCGCCGGGGAACGGCGATATGGCGGTCGGGTGGTTGTGGGTCTCCACCTTCATCAGGACATCGACCTGATCGTCCGCGAAGGCGTACGCGTGCCCGGCGGGGTCGGGCGTGAACGCGGGGGCGCGGAAGCCCTCGATGACGCTGGAGTTGTCCTTGTAGGCGACGAGCGTGCCCTCGGGCCTGATCGCGTGCGTGTGCCGGATCATCCCGAACAGCGTCCGGTCCTGCGGCGCGCCGTCGACGACCCAGGACGCGTTGAAGACCTTGTGGCGGCAGTGCTCCGAGTTCACCTGCCCGAACATGACCAGCTCGGTGTCGGTCGGGTTGCGGCCGAGCCGCGCATACGCGTCCGCGAGGTAGCTCACCTCGTCGCCGGACAGCGCGAGCCCGAGGGCGCGGTTCGCCTCCGCGAGCGCGTCCGGACCGCGGAGGAGCACGTCGAAGGTCCGCCCGGGCGCCGGCGGGCGGCGGTCGAAGAAGCCGCCGATCTCGGTCAGCACGCACTCGGTCATCCGGTCGTGCAGGCACTCGATCGCTGCCCGGGGGAGATCGGAGGGCCCGAGCGCCCGCCCGTCCGCGCCGCGAACGCGGAACCGGATGCCGCGCTCGACGCGGCGCACCGCGACGAGGCCGCAGTTCCGGAAGATGTCGGTCGCCTTGGAGGACCACGGCGACACCGTGCCCTTCCGCGGCGTGACGAAGAAGCCGCCTGCCGGACCCGGGGCCGAGGACGCCGGATCGGAACCGGAGTCCGGTGCCTCGAGCAGCGTGCGCGCGCGCGATTCCGATTCCGGGTCGAGCGGGGAGGCGAGGTCGAGCAGGTAGATCCAGGTCGCCTCGATCCGGGCGCCGACCCTGGCGGCGAGCGCCTCCAGCCGGAACGGCGAGAACGCCGCCCCACCCGCCAGGACGAACGGATCCGACATCAGCTCTCCAGGTACAGCCGCGACCTGCGGCTGAGGTACAGGCGCGGGTCGCCGTCCGCCTCAGGCTCCGCGATCGTGCGCGAGGGGCTCCACTCGGCGAGGAACGCGTCCGTGGCGGCCGCGTCGGCGAGCACGGGGTTGTAGAACAGCTCGTCGTCCGGGTCGTCGCCGGCCTTGAGCACGAGGTCGCCGGCGCGGTATGCCTTCCAGCGGGGCCGGTCCGCGGGAGGAGTGACGAGGGCGACCACCGTCGCGCCGGGCAGCTCGCCGGACAGGTGCATCGCGCGCGCGAACGCCCGGTCCCAGTCGGCGGCGCGCAGCCACACGACCCCGTCCGGGTCGGGGGGCGCGACCGCGAACCGGGCGAATTCCCGCTTCTGCTCCGGGTAGTTGCGCGGAACGCGGGCGGCGTCGAACGGCGCGTAGCCCTCGCGCGACAGCACGGCGTCGAGCGCGCGCAGCACAGCGTCCCGGGCCGCCCCGCGAACGGCGAGCCGCGCTCCTCCGCTGCTCACGCCTGCACTCCCATGCGGTTCGCGGATGAGCGGCGGCGAAGCGTCCGCTCCATCCGCGGCAGCCGGCGCGGCTTCAGTCCGTGCCGGCTCACGTCTCGACCCGCGACAGGACCTCGGCGTAGGCCTCCTCGACCGATCCCATGTCCCGCCGGAAGCGGTCCTTGTCGAGCTTGCGCAGCGTCCCGACCTCCCACAGGCGGCACGAGTCGGGCGAGATCTCGTCGCCGAGCAGCACCTCGTCCTTGTGGCGGCCGAACTCGATCTTGTAGTCCACGAGGATGATCCCGCGCTCCAGGAAGAAGCGGGACAGGACCTCGTCGACCTTCAGCGCCACGGTGCGCATGTGCGCGACCTCGGCGCCGGTCGCGAACCCGAGCACGTCGACCTGGTCGTCCGTCATCAGCGGGTCGTCCAGCTCGTCGCACTTGTAGTAGAACTCGACGAGCGGTCGCGACAGCTCCCGCCCCTCCTCGAGCCCGAGCCGCTTTGCGAGACTGCCCGCGAGCCGGTTCCGGACCACGACCTCGACCGGCAGGATGGTCAGCCGCTTCACGAGCATCTCGCGGTCGTTGAGCGTCTTCACCCAGTGGGTGCGCACGCCCTCCCGTTCGAGGAGCCGGAAGATCACGGTCGAGATCCGGCAGTTGAACTCGCCCTTGTTCTCGATAGTTCCGGTCTTCTTGCGGTTGAACGCGGTCGCGTCGTCCTTGAAGTACTGGACGAGCAGGTCCGGGTCGTCGGTCGCGTACAGAATCTTCGCCTTGCCCTCGTACAGCTGCTCCCGCTTCTCCACGCAGTCCTCCATTCGGTTTCAGATTCCGGAGCGCCCCAGGATCGTGTCCGCCCAGCGCAGATGATGCCCGGTCGAGAAGCAATCGTCCAGCACGCCCGCGGCCAGCCTCGACGCGATCTCGGGTTCCTCGGCGAGGTTGTCCTTGAACGTGCCCCGGCCCGCGGCCGCGCGCATCGCGGCGCGCTGCACGACCCCGTACGCCTCCTGGCGCCTCATCCCGGCCCGCACCAGCGCGAGCAGCACGCCCTCGCTCGCCACGAGCCCGCCGCCGGACGCGAGGTTCTCCGCCATCCGGTCGGGCCGCACGTCCAGGCCCTCCACGATGCCCGCGAGCCGGCCGGCCATGAACTCGGTCGTCGCCGTCGCGTCCGGGCCGATCATCCGCTCGACGCTCGAGTGGCTGATGTCCCGCTCGTGCCACAGGGCCACGTCCTCGAGAGCCGCGACCGCCGCCGACCGCACCACGCGCGCGAGCCCGCAGACGTTCTCGGCCATCACCGGGTTGCGCTTGTGGGGCATCGCGGAGCTGCCGCGCTGGCCGCCGCCGAACGGCTCCGCCGCCTCGCCGACCTCGGTGCGCTGGAGGTGGCGGACGTCGGTCGCGACCTTCTCCATCGCGGCGGCCGCGACCGCGAGCGCCGCGAAGTACGCCGCGTGCCGGTCCCTCGCCACGACCTGCGTCGCGACCGGCTCGACGCCGAGCCCGAGCCGCCCGAGCACCCGCTCCTCGCGACCCGCGTCGCCGAACGCGTGCGTCCCGACCGCCCCGGACAGCTTGCCGACCGCGACGCCGTCCGCCGCGGCCGCGACCCGCTCCCGGGACCGCGCGACCGCGCCCCGCCAGCCCGCCGCGACCAGGCCGAACGACGTGATCTCCGCGTGGATCCCGTGGGTCCGCCCGACCATCGGCGTCGCCCGGTGCCGGTCCGCGAGCGTCCCGAGCGCCGCGACCAGCCGGTCGAGCGCTGCCAGGACCAGGGCGGACGCCTCCTTCAACTGGAGCGCCAGCACCGTGTCGAGCGCGTCCGACGAGGTCAGGCCGTAGTGGAGGAAGCGGGACCGGTCGCCCGCCTGCTCCTCGACGTGCGCCAGGAACGCGATCACGTCGTGCCGGAGCGTGGCCTCGATCGCGTCGATCCGCGCCGGGTCGAGCTTCACGCTCGAGCGCACCGCGGCCGCGTCGCCGGCCGGCGCGATGCCGTCCTCCTCCAGGGCCTCGAGCCAGGCCAGCTCGACGTCCAGGAACAGTTCCCAGCGATGGTCGGGGGACCACACGCGCCGCATCGCCGTGGTCGAGTAGCGATCGATCATCCCCGCCCTTCTCCTCGGATCTCTCTGCGGTCTCTGCGATGAAACGCCCCCTTTGGGCCCTCACCGCGTCGCGTCGGAGCAGCACCGGAACCCGTTCGTCGGGCCGGGCATGAAGCGCTTCGCGGTCGAGCCGCAGGTCGCGCCCTTGCCGCCGCCCGCGTCGCCGCCGTGGAGCTGGCCGTCGGCCGCCCACTCGGAGGCGTTGCCCGCGAGGTCGTAGATGCCCGCGTCGGTCTTGCAGCTCGGGAACGAGCCCGCGGCCTGCACGCGGCCCGACACGTTGCAGCGCTCGGCGTCGAACTCGTCGCCGTAGGGGTAGCGGGCCTCGCCGCACGCGGTCCGCCACTCGTCGCCCACGCACAGCCGCCGGCCGGCGTCCTTGCAGAGCCTGGCCGCGGTCGAGGCGGACACGCCGGTCCTCGGCTTCTCGCCGCGCCCCGGGAACTCGTGGGAATCCATGCAGAAGGCCACGGTCTTCGGATCGATCCCCGGAGCGTCCTTCGCGGCCGCGTCCCTGACCACCTTCGCCATCCCGCCGGGGCACTTCAGCAGCGCGGCCAGGGTCTTCGGCGCGGGCGGGGGCGGCGGCGGCGGCGGGGTGACCGGGGTCGGGGCGGGCGCGACCGCCGGGGTCGCGGCGTGGACCGCGGCCGGGGTCCCGGCCACCGCGGCGTTCGTGCCGACCGCGGCGACGGTGGGGGGCGTCCTCGGGGCCGCCGGCTCCTTCGGGGGCACCGCAGCCGGCGCGGGCTGCTGCGCGACCGGCACCGGAGGCTGGGCCGCGCCGCCGTCCGACGTCACCTTCATGTAGACGAGCACGGCGCCCCCGCCGACCACGACGAAGAGCGCGAACAGCAGCAGGAACGTCTTGAAGCTGGATCCGCCGGCCGCGGGCGCCCTGGCGGCGGGTCGCGGCGCCTGGGCCGCGGGCGCCGCGGGCGGCACGTTCTGCACGCGCTCGAACGGCGCCATCACGTGCGGCTGCGGGGCCGCCGCGGGCACCTTCGGGGCCGCTGCCGGCGCCTTCGGGGGCGGCGGCGGCGGCGCCGCGTTGTAGGCGACCGTGGGGAGGGCGCCGGGCTTCGTCGCCGGTGCGGCGACCTGGGTCGCCGCCTGCGCCGCAGCCTGCTTCGCGGCCTTGGCCGCACGCTTGGCCGCGCGCTTCGACAGCAGCGGCGCCTGGGGCTCGGGGTGGGACAGCGACTCGATCTCGATCGTGCCATGGACCGCCTCGGGCGGGACGTCCTCCGGGACCGGCTCCAAGTCCTCCTCGAGCGCCTCGGTCGGGACGGGCGGCGCGTCATCCGCCACGGCCTCGGCCGGGACGGGCGGGCCGTCCGTCTGGCCCATGCGGCGCGTCACGATCGGGGTCGGCTCCGGGACCTCGTCGGCGGCCTCGGCCGGATGAGGGGGGATCTCGTCGCCGAGCACCTCGATGCCCTCGAGAACCTCCTCGTCGGCCTCGACCGGCTCGGCCGCGACCACGATCCCCTCGTCCTCGACCACGACCTCGGTCTCGGCCGCGGCCACGTCCTCGATCCGCACCTCGATCGGCTCGGCGCGGACCGGGCGGAGGTCGTCGAAGCGCGGGGCGGGGGAGATGATCGTCGGGTCGATCTCCTCGTCGGTCACGTGGAGCGGGGCGGGCTCGGGAGTGGGAGCCGCGACCACGGGGGCGGGCTCGGGGACGGGGACGGGAGCCGCGATCGGCTCGCGTACGGGCTCGGGCTCGGGTGCTGGGACCGGGGCCGCGACCACGGGTACGGGCTCGGGCTTGGGTGCGGGGACCGGGGCCGCGACCACGGGTACGGGCTCGGGCTTGGGTGCGGGGACCGGGGCCGCGACCACGGGTACGGGCTCGGGCGTGGGTGCGGGGGCCGGGGCCGCGACGACGGGCACGGGCGCGG
>VGRB01000177.1 GCA_016875475.1 Deltaproteobacteria bacterium | reverse complement strand
GCTGGAGGCGACCTGGGCCGCGGTGACCGCGAACGCGGCGGACGCGCTCGCGATCGGCGATCGGGTCGGCCGGCTCGCGCCCGGGTTCGAGGGCGATCTCGTGGTGTTCCGCGGGGACGACGCCGCGGGGCCGTTCTGCGAGTGGGGGGGGGCGCCGCGGGTGCGGACGGTGGTGAAGAAGGGCAGGGTGGTGGCGGGGGAGGCGTGATGGAGAAGGTCCTCGTACTCATGGGTGGTCCTTCGACCGAGCACGACGTGTCGTTGAGGTCGGGCGCGGCGGTCGTGCGGAACCTGCCTGCGGCGGGGTACGAGCCGGTGCCGGTGGTGATCGGTCCGGACGGGCGGTGGCGGTTCCCGCCCGCGGGGGACCTCGGGGCGGAGGTGCCCTGGGGGGGCCTCGGCGACGCGGTGCGCAGGATGGAGGAGGAGCGGGCCGCGTGCGCGTTCATCGCGATGCACGGCCTGTGGGGCGAGGACGGCCGGATCCAGTCGCTGTTCGACCTGATGGGGGTGCCGCAGATCGGCGCGGACGCGGTCGCGTCGGCGGTCTCGATGGACAAGTGGCTCTCCAAGGCGATCTATCGGCAGCACGGCATCCCCACGCCGGACGCGGTGCTGCTGTCCGCGGACGAGGCGCGCCGGGCGGACGCGGCCGCGGGCATCGTCGCGCGGTTCGGGCTCCCGTGCGTGGTCAAGACGCCGCGCATGGGGTCGAGCAGGGGCGTGTGGATCCCGAAGGACGGGGCCGCGCTCGGTCGCGCGCTCGCGGATGGAGCCGGGCTCGCCCCCGCGGTCATGGTCGAGGCGTTCAGGCGCGGCCGCGAGCTGACCGTGCCGGTGCTGGAGGACGCGGTGACCGGCGAGCCGCGGGCGCTGCCCGTGATCGAGATCGTGTTGAGGACGGTGAGCAGCGAGTTCTTCGACTACGACGCCAAGTACGACGAGGCCGCGACCGACGAGGTCTGCCCCGCGCGCATCCCGGACGACGTGGCGCTGGCGGTGCAGGAGATCGGCGTGGCCGCGCACCGGGCCCTGATGCTGTCCGGCTTCTCGCGGACCGACGTCATGTGGGACGGCGAGGGGTTCTGGACGCTCGAGACCAACACGATCCCGGGCCTGACCGAGGCGTCGCTGTTCCCGAAGGCCGTGGCCGCGACCGGGGGGACCTTCGCGGGCCTCGTCGCGACGCTCGTGCGGTGCGCGACGCGCGGCCGCTGACAGCGGCGCGCGGCTTCCCACGCGGGCCTTCCGCCCCACTGCCTGTGCTTTTCTGGTTGACTCCGCTACGTTCCGACGGTTCGGGTGCGGAAACGGTTTCGGGGACGGCGCGGGTGCCCCTCTCAGAACGGCAGGCCGCCGCCGCCCAGGTTCACGGGCACGGTGGGGATCAGGAAGATCGCCGAATCGCTGTCCGCGGGCGATTGCGAGTCCGTCACCTCCGCCATGAAGAAGAACCCGGTCAGCGTGTAGTTCACGAACGGGATCTTCAGCTCGACCACGGACGAGGTCTTGGTCACGGCGCCGGACAGGGTGCCGTCGTCCGCGAGCTTCAGGCCTTCCGGCACGCCCGCCTGCGGGATGAAGCCGGTCACGAGGCCGGGCATCTCGGTCTCGACCCAGTGGTACGGCTTGACGCCGCCCTTGGCCTGGAGCCTGGTCGAGTACGGGATCGGGATGCCCTCGACCACGGTGATCAGCGGCAGCACGACTGCCTTGGTCAGGAAGAGGTTGATCACCTGGTCGCCGACGATCTCGAGCGGCGCGACCGCGACCGTCAGCTTGAACGGCGCGGAGGCCTTGGCGGTCGGGTCGCCGGAGTCGAACACGCGCACGGTGAAGTCGAACGCGCCGTGCTCGGCCGGCGTCCCGAACAGGGTGCCGTCGGACGCGAACGTGAGCCCCACCGGGACCTTGCCGCCCGCGATGCCCCAGGTGTAGGGGGTGACGCCGCCGATCGCCTTGAACGCGAACGAGTACCCGGTGCCCTCCTCGGCGTTCGGGAGCGGCGACTTCGAGGTGATCGTGACCTCGGAAGCGGTGCCGTGCACGGTGATGGCGACGTTCCCCGCGGCCTCCAGGCCGAGCCCGTCCGTCACCTTGACCTCGACCGAGAAGTCGCCCGCGATCGTGGGCGTCCCGGCGACCTTGCCGTCCGCGCCGAGCGCGAGCCCGTCGGGGAGCCCGCCGGTCGAGGACCACGTGTACTGCCCGTCGCCGCCCTTGGCTTCGACCTGCGCCGCGTAGGCCGCGCCGACCTGGCCGTCCGGCAGCTCCTTCGTGACCACCGCGAGCGCGGGCCGCACGCACTTGCCGTTCTCGCAGGACGTGCCGTCCTTGCACTGCTCGTCCGCGAAGCACTCGATGCACTCGCCCTTGAAGCAGACCATGCCCTCGCCGCACGGGGTCTCGACCCAGGCGGGCGGGTCGCCGGCGCACGTGAGCAGGGCGGTCGTGGTGCACTGGACCGCGCCGGGCACGCACGCCTTCGGGATGCACTGGCCGGCCTTGCAGATCGTGTCCTTCGGGCAGGGCGCGGGCGCGCCGAGGCCGCTCCCGTCCGGCAGGCAGACCACGACGTTCCCCTGCGCGTCGCACTCCGGGATGCCCGCGTGGCACTTCGCGGTGCCGCAGCCGTCCCTGGTGCAGGCCTGGCCCGCCTCGCACTTCGTCACCTCCCAGTCGGACCCGTCCGCCTTGCACTTCAGGAAGTTCGTGCCGACGCACTGGGTGGCTCCGGGCGCGCAGATCGCGCCGTCCGGGATCGGCAGGTCGGGCCGGGGCTCGCCCGGGTCGGTCCGCTCGGGGCCGACCTGGCCGGGATCCTGCTGGCCGTTGTCCCCCTCGACGGCGTCGCCCCCGGCCGGCGCGTCCGGGTCCCGGGCGTCGGGGAGGCCCTGGGTGTCCTTCCGCCCCGCGGCCCCCCCGGAGTCGGGGCACCCCGCGAAGACGAGGAGCGACAAGGCTGCGAGCAGGACGGCACCGGATCGAGCGAGCATGGTTCCCTCCGCGCGAACGGGTGCCCCGGGGGCCGTCCCCCCGGGTTCGGGGCGCATTCTACCGGTTCGGGGTGGACCGGCGCCATGGGAAAAGGCGTCCGATGACCGCGGAGTCGCCGGCCAGGTGCATCTGCCGGGGTTCGGCCGCGGCGATCGTGCCCGTGCGCGGGCCCGGCTCAACCCGGGCATCGCCGGTCCGGGAATCGGTTGACAGATCGGCCGTCTTTGGGTACCGTCCGCCCCGGATTTCGCCTGCCCGCGCGACCCTGCCGGGCCCACCAGGAGGCGCCCCGTTGGAGACCGGACTGCTGCCCGTCATGGTCTTCGTGGCCGTGATCGTGGGGTTCGTGTTCGGCGCGCTCTGGGTCGGCCGCTTCCTCCGGCCGAAGCTCCGGCACTCGCCGCTCAAGGACGCGTCCTACGAGTGCGGCGAGGAGCCGGTGAAGGGCGCGTGGTTCAACTTCAACCCGCGCTTCTACATGATCGCGCTCGTCTTCGTGGTCTTCGACGTCGAACTCGCCCTGGTCTTCCCGGTCGCCGCGGTGCTCCGCAGCCAGGCCGAGATGGGCCGCGGCATGGTCGCGCTCGTCGAGATCGCGCTGTTCGTCCTGGTCCTGCTCGCCGCGCTGATCTACTTGTGGGTCCGCGGGGACCTGCGCTGGATCAAGGACTTGAGGAAGTGGTGATGGACGGCAACGGCATCGTCGCCGCCGTGAGGGCGCGCTTCCCGGACGCGGTCGTCGCGGACGGCGCCGCCGCGAAGGACCCCTGGATCCAGGTCGCTCCCGTCGCGGTCGCGGACGTGATGCGGCACCTGCGCGACGCCCCGGATCTCGCGTTCGACCACCTGGTCTGCGTGACCGGCGTTGACCTGACCGGGATCGCCGAGAAGCCCGACCTGCGGTGCGTCTGGCACGTCGCGTCGTACGCGCACGGGCACCAGATCACGGTGCGCGCGGACGTGCCGCGCGACGCGGCCGTGCTGGGAAGCGTGACGGGCATCTGGCCGAGCGCGGCGTGGCACGAGCGGGAGACGTGGGACCTTCTCGGGATCCGGTTCGAGGGGCACCCGGACCTGCGCCGCATCCTGCTGCCCGAGGAGTGGGTCGGGCACCCGCTCAGGAAGGACTGGAAGGAGGCGCCGCGGGCGCTCGGGTTCCCGACCACGCGGCGCACCCTCCTCGACGAGATCCGGGGCGGAAACGGATGAGCGAAGAGCACGGTCAGGTGATCGAGGACGCCGGCGAGATGGTCCTGAACATGGGACCGCACCACCCGTCCACGCACGGGGTCATCCGGCTCGTGCTCGAGCTGGACGGCGAGGTGGTGCGGACCGTCACGCCGGACATCGGCTACCTGCACCGCGGGATCGAGAAGATCGCGGAGGGCATGACGTGGCAGGGCTTCATGCCCTACACGGACCGCATCGACTACCTCGGCGCGATGTTCATGAACCACGCGTACGCCATGGCGGTCGAGCGCCTGCACGGGATCGAGGTCCCGCCGCGCGCCGAGTACCTGCGCGTGCTCGCGGACGAGCTGAACCGGATCGCGAGCCACCTGATCTGCCTCGGCTCCGTCACCATGGACCTCGGCGCCTACACCCCGTTCCTGAACGCGGTGCGCGAGCGCGAGGTCATCAACGACATCATCGAGACGCTCTGCGGCGCGCGGCTGACCTACAACTACATGCGGGTCGGCGGCGTGTCGTTCGACCTCCCCCCCGGGCTGCGCGAGCGCATCCTGACGTGGCTCGACGGGTTCGAGGTCTTCCTGGACGAGTTCGACCGCCTGATCACGTACAACGAGATCTTCCTGCATCGCTGCAAGGACGTGGGCGTCATCACCGCGGGCGAGGCGATCGGCTGGGGCCTCGTCGGCCCGAACCTGCGCGCGTCCGGCGTGGACTCGGACCTGCGGCGGGACCTGCCGTACTCCGTATACAAGGATCTGTCCTTCGACGTGGTCGTCGGGCGCGGCAGCGTCGGCACCGTGGGCGACGTGTTCGACCGCTTCTGGTGCCGGATCGAGGAGATCAAGCAGTCCTGCGGGCTCGTGCGGCAGGTGCTGGCAGGCATGCCGCTCGGCCCGATCCTGGGCAAGGTCCCGAAGAAGCTGAAGGCCGAGATCCCCCTTGGCCCCGGGGGTGCCAAGGGGGGCCCAGGCGCGGACGCCCACGTGCGCATCGAGAGCGCCCGCGGCGACACGCTGGTCTACGCGGTGTCCGACGGGTCCGAGAAGCCGTACCGGCTGCGGTTCCGGACCGGGTCGTTCACCGCGCTGTCGATCATGGCCCACAAGGGGGCCGGGATGATGGTCGCGGACCTGGTGGCGTTGTTCGCGAGCCTCGACGTCATCGCGCCGGAGACGGACCGCTGATGGAAGCGCGGACCCTCAAGGACGCGTTGTTCTGGGCCTTCGCGACCTCGACCGTGGGCTTCGCGCTCATGGTCGCGTTCCACCAGAGCCTGGTCCACTCGGCGCTCGGCCTGATGGGGACGCTCCTGTCGGTCGGGTGCCTCTACGGGCTGCTGGACGCCGACTTCGTGGCCGTGACGCAGGTCGTGGTCTACGTCGGCGGGGTCGTGATCCTGTTCCTGTTCGGCGTGTTCCTGACGAAGCGGATCGAGGACGTGACGGTCACGAACCGCTCGGTGAACTGGTACGTGGCGGTGCCGGTCGGGCTCGTGCTGCTCGCGGTCATCCTGTACGCGCTCCTCTCGTCGCCGATCCCGGCGGCCGAGGTCGCGGCGGCCGGCCCGACCACCGCGGCGATCGGCGAGGCCCTGCTCGGCCGCTTCCTGCTGCCGTTCGAGGTCATCTCGGTCGTGCTGCTGGCGGTGCTGCTGGGCGCGTTGCTGCTGGCGCGTCGCGAGGTCAAGCCCGAGGAGAGGGGGTGACGCGATGCACGTGACGCTGCTCCACTACCTCGTGCTGGCGGCGGTCCTGTTCGTGCTCGGGCTCGTCACGCTGGCCACCCGCCGCAACGCGATCGGCGTGCTGCTCGGGATCGAGCTGATCCTGAACGCGGCCAACCTGAACCTGGTCGCCTTCTCGCGCCACGGCATCGGCGGCGTCGAGGGGCAGGTGTTCACGGTCTTCGTGATCGCGCTCGCCGCGGCCGAGACCGTGGTGGCGCTGGCGATCGTGCTCGCGATCTTCCACCACTACCGGACCGTGGAGGTGGATCGCGTCTCGCAGATGAAGAACTGACGATGGAACACGGCAGCGAAACCACCCGGGTCGTCGAGGCCACCTGGCTGTTCATGATCCCGCTGTTCCCGCTGCTGGGCGCGGCGGTGAACGCGGTCTTCGGGAAGAAGCTCCAGGACCGCTTCGGCAAGGGCGTGGTCCACGCGGTCGCGCTCGGCGCCGTGTTCTCGTCGCTCGCGTTCGCGCTCGCCGCGGTGTGGCAGATCCTGGCCGCGGACGGCCCGATCGTGCTGGTGGACCGGCTCTGGACCTGGATCGCGTTCCGGTGGCACGGGGTCGCGCTGAACGTCCCGTTCCAGCTCGCCGCGGACCGCCTGACCGCGGTGATGCTGTTCGTGGTCACGTTCGTCGGGTCGCTGATCCACGTGTTCTCCACGGGCTACATGCAGGACGAGAAGCCGTACTGGCGCTTCTTCGCGTGGCTGAACCTGTTCATGTTCGCCATGCTCGTCCTGGTGCTCGGCGACTCGTTCCTGACGATGTTCGTCGGCTGGGAGGGCGTGGGCCTCTGCTCGTACCTGCTGATCTCCTACTACTACGAGGAGACCGACAAGGCCGCGGCCGGCATGAAGGCCTTCGTGGTCAACCGGATCGGCGATTTCGCGTTCATCATCGGGATGGGGCTCCTGCTGTGGGCGGTCGTGGGGACGTGGACCGAGGCCGGGCAGTTCGTGGCCGGCGGGCCCGGGTCCGCGGCGCAGCCGACGCTGCTCTTCCGCGACCTCGAAGCCCTGATGCGCGACGCGGCCTTCCGCGACGCGTTCCTCGCGAAGCAGGTGTTCGGCATCCCGGTCGTCACGCTGGTCTGCGTGCTGTTCTTCGTCGGCGCGGCCGGCAAGTCCGCGCAGCTCCCCCTGTACGTCTGGCTCCCCGACGCGATGGCGGGCCCGACGCCGGTGTCCGCGCTGATCCACGCGGCCACGATGGTCACGGCCGGCGTCTACATGGTCGCGCGCCTGAACTTCCTCTACGTCCACAGCCCGGTCGCCATGACCGTGGTCGCGACGGTCGGCGCGCTGACCGCGGTGTTCGCGGCCACGATCGGGTTCTTCCAGACCGACCTGAAGAAGGTGCTGGCGTACTCCACGGTCAGCCAGCTCGGCTACATGTTCGTCGGCGTGGGCGTGGGCGCGTTCTCGGCGGGCGTGTTCCACCTGATGACGCACGCGTTCTTCAAGGCGTGCCTCTTCCTCGGGTCGGGCTCGATCATCTACGCGATGCACCACCGCCAGGACCTGAGGGACATGGGCGGCCTGCGCAAGGTCCTGCCGGCGACCTACCTGACGTTCCTGGCCTCGACGATCGCGATCGCGGGCATCCCGGGCACGTCCGGGTTCTTCTCCAAGGACGAGATCCTCTGGCGCGCGTTCGACAACGGGAACACGCTGGTGCCGGGGTGGGTGCTGTGGGCGATCGCCGCGACCGCGGCCCTGTTCACGGCGTTCTACATGACGCGCCTGCTGCTGATGACCTTCTTCGGCGAGCCGCGCGCGGACGAGCACACCCTGCACCACGCGCACGAGCACAAGCGGATGACGATTCCGCTCTACGTGCTGGCGTTCCTCGCGCTGGTCGGCGGGTTCGTGGGCGTGCCGGCGGCGCTCGGCGGGTCCAACCGTTTCGAGCACTTCCTGGCTCCGGTGTTCGCGGCCGGGCAGCACCTGACGTGGCTGTCCGCGGCGAACGACGGGCACGGGAGCGGGCTCCACTCCCACGCGGGCGAGTACGTGCTGATGGCGTTCGCGGTCGTGCTCGGGCTCGCGGGCATCTACGCGGCGTGGCGCCTGTACGGGCGGCGCTACATGGCGCCGGAGCAGGAGGCGGCGACGTTCGGCGCGGGCCTGCACCGGGTGCTCGCGAACAAGTACTTCGTGGACGAGGGGTACTGGCGGTTCGTGGTGAACCCGCTGCTCGCGACGACGCGGTTCCTCGCGCGCTTCGACAAGCTCGTGATCGACGGCGTGGTGAACGGCGTCGGCTTCGTGACGAAGCTCGTCGCCTGGATCAACGGGGCGATCGACAAGGTGTTCGTGGATGGCGCGGTGAACGGGATGGCGGACGCGACGCTCGCGATCGGCCGGCGCGTGCGCCGCGTCGAGACGGGCCAGGTCCAGGCCTACGTGGTCGGGATCATGGGCGGTTTGAGCGTGCTGGTGGTGGTGTTCTACCTGGTCGCGCGGTAGGGATCGGGCACGGGCACGGACACGGGCACGGACACGGACACGGGCACGGGCACGGACACGAGGGAGCGGCTCGATGATTGATCACGTGCTTACGTGGATGACGTTCTTCCCGTTGATCGGCGCCGCGGTGATCGTGGCGCTTCCGGGGAGGTTCAAGGACGCATTCAAGTACATCGCGGTGGCGGCGCTGGCGGTCCCGCTGGTCCTGGCCGTGCAGGTATTCGCCGGCTTCGACCCGACGCTCGCCGCGAACGGCAAGGCCCTGCGCGACGCGGCGCCCGGCCTGGACCCGGTCGCGTACGGGCTCCAGTTCGTGGACCACGCGGTCTGGATCCGCGCGTTCAACATCGAGTACTTCGTGGGCGTGGACGGCGTGTCCGCGTCCATGGTCGTCCTGTCCGCGCTCGTGTCGTTCATCGCGGGGCTCGCGTCGTTCCTGGTGCGCAAGCCCGTGGAGCCGCACCACGGGTCGCAGGCGGGGATCCAGGTCAAGGAGCGCGGCTACTACGCGCTGCTGCTGATGCTCGCGACCGGGATGATGGGCGTGTTCGTGGCGCTCGACCTGTTCCTGTTCTACGTGTTCTGGGAAGTGATGCTCCTGCCCATGTACTTCCTGATCGGGATCTGGGGCGGCCCGCGGAAGGAGTACGCGGCGATCAAGTTCTTCCTCTACACGCTGTTCGGCTCGGTCCTGATGCTGCTCGCGATCATCTACATGTACTACTACGGCACCCCCGTGAAGGGCGACTTCCTGCTCGCGGACGGGAGCGCGACCGCGAACCGCCACACGTTCAACATGATGTACCTCGCGCACCACACGCAGTACCAGTGGGTGTCGTTCATCAGCGGGAAGCTGCTGTGGGTGCTGTTCTTCATCGGGTTCGCCATCAAGATCCCGATGTTCCCGTTCCACACGTGGCTCCCGGACGCGCACGTGGAGGCGCCGACCGCGATATCGGTCATCCTTGCGGGCGTGCTGCTGAAGATGGGGACGTACGGGATCCTGCGGATCAACTACCCGATGTTCCCCGCGGAGACGATGTGGGCGTCCACGGCCATGGCCGCGTTCGGGATGATCAACATCGTCTACGGCGCGTTCTGCGCGATGGCGCAGAAGGACTTCAAGAGCCTCGTCGCGTACTCGTCGATCTCGCACATGGGGTTCGTGCTGCTGGGGATGTCGTCGTTCACCCAGGAGGGCATGAACGGCGCCGTGCTCCAGATGTTCAACCACGGCACGATCACCGCGATGATGTTCCTCCTTGTGGGCGCGATCTACGACCGCGCGCACCACCGGAACATCGAGGGCTTCGGCGGGCTCGCGAAGACGATGCCGGTCTACACGGCGTTCTCCGGGCTGGCGTTCTTCGCGGCGCTCGGGCTGCCCGGGCTGTCCGGATTCATCAGCGAGGTCCTGGTGTTCCTGGGCGCGTTCCAGACGCACCGGGTGCTGACGATGATCTCGGTGTCGGGCGTGGTGCTGGGCGCGGCGTACGTGCTCTGGACGATCCACCGGGTGTTCCTCGGCCCGCTCGTGAAGGAGGAGTACGGCCACTTCTCGGACCTGAACTGGCGCGAGGTCGCGACGCTGGCGCCGCTGGCGGTCATCGTGATCGTGCTGGGGTTCTATCCGATGCCGGTGCTGGACCTGATGAGCGCGGGCCTGGGCGCGCTGAAGGACATGGTGCTGGCGGCGGGCGCGGCCGGCGTGCCGGTGGCGGGGTTGTAGCATGGGCGCCGCGCTGGGCAACGGAGCGAGCCTCGTCCACCTGGTGCCCGAGGGGATCCTCGCGGCGGCGGTGGGCGTGCTGATGGCGTTCGGGGCGGTGCCGCGCCTTCGCGGCCGCGCGACGGTCGCGGCGGCGGCGATCGGGGGCCTGGGCGCGGCGCTGCTCGCGGCCGTGCTGGTGCCGTGGCCGGAGGCGCCCCTGTCCCTGTTCCACGGCATGCTGGTGTCGGACGGGATGCTGGCCGTGTTCCGGCCGATGTTCGTGCTGACCGGGCTGTTCGCGATCGTGTTCGCGGCGGCCTCCGACGAGGTGGATTCGCGCGACATGGCGGACGCGGCCGTGCTGGTGACGGCGAGCGTGCTCGGGATGTGCCTGATGGCGGGCGCGTCGGACCTGCTGATGGCGTACCTGGCCATGGAGTTCGTGGGCATCCTGTCGTACGTGCTGGCGGGCCTGCGGCGCGAGGACCAGCGGTCCAGCGAGGCGGCGCTGAAGTACGTGATCTACGGCGGCGCCGCGTCGGGCGTGATGCTGTTCGGGATGTCGCTGCTGTACGGGATCGCGGGGGACACGTCGTTCGCGGCGGTCCGGGCCGTGCTGACCGGCGCGGACGGCGCGGTTGGTGCGGCGGGCGTTGGT
>VGRB01000176.1 GCA_016875475.1 Deltaproteobacteria bacterium | reverse complement strand
CGTACCTGGCCGGCGGGGGGAGCGGTCGCGCCGGGTAGGCGCGGCGGGCCCCGCGGCGACACGCCGCGGGCGACTTGCTCGGGCGACTGTCGCGGCCGCCGCGCGGGTGCGGGCTCGGGACGGGCGACCGGCGGCCGCCGCGCGGCTGCGGGCTCGGGACGGGCGACTGACGCGGCCGCCGCGCGGCTGCGGGTTCGGGGCAGGCGAGCGTCGCGGCCGCCGCGAGGCTGCGGGTTCGGGGCAGGCGACCGTCGCGGCCGCCGCGCGGCTGCGGGCTCGGGACGGGCGACTGACGCGGCCGCCGCGCGGCTGCGGGCTCGGGACGGGCGACCGTTGCGGCCGCCGCGCGGCTGCGGGCTCGGGACGGGCGACTGTCGCGGCCGCCGCGCGGCTGCGGGCTCGGGACGGGCGACCGTTGCGGCCGCCGCGCGGCTGCGGGTTCGGGACGGGCGACCGTCGCGGGCGCCGCGCGGCTACGGGTTCGGAACGTAGCGGACCGTCGCCACCGCGGTGCCGGTCCCGCCGGGCTCGCTGCCGACGACGTAGATCCCGGTGGCGTCGCCCGATACGCCGTCCAGCTCGCCCGACGCGGACTTGCCGGTCGCGAGGACGACCCGGGCCCAGGACCCGGGCGCGCGGATGTCGGATGCGTTCGGGTGCAGCAGGAGGACCAGATCGCGGAAGCCGTCCGTCGTCGTGCAGGCGCCGACGATCAGCGTGTAGTCGTGGCGGGCGTCCACGGAGCGGAAGTCGCAGTCGGCCTGCGTGTCGGACGTTGCGACGTAGCTGAAGCCGCCATGGAGCTTTCCAGCCGAAACCAGGCCCCTCTGGCCCACGACCAGGTACTGGCCGGCGCTCGGCCCTGTCCCGATCCGGGACACGTCCGCCGCGTCCCACATCCCGAACGCGCCCGCGTCCGCGAAGGGGCCGAGGAAGGAGCCGTCGGTCGTCTCGTCGAACAGCGTGGTCGCGCCGCCATTCGCCGGCACGGCCGCCAGGACGCCCTCGGACATGCAGGAGACGGGTCCGCAGACCGGGGGCATGCCGGAGCATACGTTGCACTTGCCGGCGGCGCCGGACGCCGCAGCCAGCCTCGGCGGCTCCTGGAAGTCGTTGAACTTCGACGCGCCGCAGGCCGCCGATACGGACCCGCTCGTCGAGGCCGTCACGAGGCACTCCTTCGCGAACGGGTCCTTGGTCCCCGACCGGACTCCCGCCACGAGGTACGCCTCCACGCTCGAGCACGTGGTCAGCCCCTTCGGGCAGCCGCCCGGCACGGAGAACGCTCCGAGAAGGTCGCCCGGAGCGTCGCCGTCGTCCTTCAGGGCCGTCAGTAGGACGTCCCCGACCTTCCAGGGCGCGGATGCCGTCGCGCTGAGCCGGAACGCGACCAGGCCCCCGTCGCCGACCGCCAGGCTGCGCGACACGGCCCTGAACGCCTTTCCCATGACCGAGGTCCCGGCGGCCGGCTTCGGGGCCGCCCCGAACGAGAGCATCGCGATGAACCCGGTCGGGGTCACGGTCATCGACGGCGTCGTGTAGCCGGTCGCCCAGGCGCCGGTCGGCCCCACGTCCACGTCGGTCAGGTACGTCGCCCCGTTCGTGACGCCGGCGTAGGTGACCTTCTTCGTCCCGACGCACTTCGACTCGAGGCAGAAGTCGGGCCCGGTCGCGTTGTCCTGGTCGGAGCAGATGGTCCCGTCGGGCTTTCCGGCGCAGCAGACGAGCGGCCCGGCCGCGCACACGCCCGCCTGGCAGGTGTCGGGCCTGGTGCACGCATCGCCGTCGTCGCATTCGCCCCCCGTCAACGGCGCGAACACGCATCCGGTCGCGGGGTCGCAGGTGTTGGCCGTGCAGACCTTGCCGTCGTCGCAGACCTTGGCCGTGCCGCCGAGGCACGTCCCGGACGCGCACCTGTCGTTGTCCGTGCACGCGTTCCCGTCCTGGCACGGGGTCCCGTCCAGCGGCGTGAACTGGCACTGGGTGTCGATGCACCGGTCCTGCGTACAGGCGTTGTTGTCGTTGCAGCCGGCGTCGTTCGCGCACGAGGTGCAGCCCGCGATGTCCTCGTGCCTGCAGCCGCTACCCTCGACGCAGGCGTCGATGGTGCACGCCTTCCCGTCGTCGCACGAGATCGGCGTGCCGGCGCAGACCGACGCGGAGCATGCGTCGTTCGCGGTGCACATCCTCCCGTCGTCGCAGGGCTTCGAGTTCGGCGTGAACACGCAGCCGCCCGTGGCCGGGTCGCACCAGTCGTCGGTGCAGACGTTCGAGTCCGCGCACGCGACCGGCATGCCGGCACAAGTCCCGTCCGAGCACCTGTCGGCCTCGGTGCACCGGTTGCCGTCGTCGCAGCCGGCGGTGTTGTACGTGTGGCCGCATGAGCCGTCGAGCTGGTTGCAGACGTCGTCCGTGCAGGGGTTGGGCTCGTCGCACGGCTTCAGGGCGCCCGGCGAGCAGACGCCGCCGTCGCACGCGTCGCCCTCGGTGCAGGGGTTGAAGTCGTCGCACGCTGGGCCCGTCGCGGGCTCGCTCGTGCACTTCGTTGCGACGCACGCCTCCGTGCTGCACGGGTTCCCGTCGTCGCAATCCCCGTCCACGGTGCAGGGCAGGCACCCCGGCTGGATCGTGTGCACGCACCCCTGCGTCGGCAGGCACCGGTCGTCCGTGCACGGCTCGCCGTCGTCGCAGTTCGTCGGGACGCCCCCCGTGCACGCCCCCCCGGAGCAGGTGTCGATCTCGGTACACGGGTCCCCGTCGCTGCACGGCGCCGAGTTCGGGTCGAATCGGCACGAGCCCGTGCCCGCGTCGCACTCGTCCGTGGTGCAGGCGTTCCCGTCGTCGCACACCAGCTTGCCGCCGCCGTGGCACTTGCCCGCCGCGCAGAAGTCGCCCTTCGTGCACGCGTCCCCGTCGTCGCACGTCGCGTCCTCGTCGGCCGGGTGGACGCAGCCCGTCTTCTTGTCGCACAGGTCCCTGGTACACGGGTTGCCGTCGTCGCAGTCCACCGGCTTGCTCGCGCAGTGCCCGGCGAAGCACGTCCCGTCCGTCGTACACGCGTCGTCGTCCTCGCACGCCCCCTCGTTCAGCGGGTCGTGGCGACAGGTGCCGTCGCCGTCCTGGCTGTCCGCGGTGCACGGGTTCTGGTCGTCGCACGGGCTCGACGGCTTCTCGACGCAACTGCCGTCCTGGCACACGTACTCCTTCCCCGGGACCACGCCGCCCGCCGGGATGCAGGGTGCGCCCTCCGCAATGCCCTCGCACGGCGGCTTCGCGACCTCCTCCTTCGCGTCCGTCCCCGCCTCGGTCGGCGCGTCCGGCAGCGCCGGGACCGTCAGGTCGCTGCAGCCGGCCAGCGCCATCCCAGCGATCACGAACGCGAACCTCGTCTTCCGCATGATCGTCCCCTCGGAAACCCTCCCGGCATTCTACCGGAACCGGTCCGCCGCGCGGCAGTAGACGACGTTCGCGGCTATACTCCGGCGCGTCCGGCCCGCGCCCGGGGCCGCTCTTGCGGAGGGGGCATCCATGCCGCGATGGGTCGGCGCGCTCCTGTTCTTCGGCACCGCCTTCCTGGTCTGGGGCGGGCTCCACGCGTGGTTCCACTTCCGCCTCGCGGGCGCGCTGGACCTCGGCCCCCGCGCGCGTCTCGCGCTCAGGATCGGGCTCGGGGTCCTCGCGCTCGCGTACCTCGGCGCGCGGGGACTGGAGGCCGTGGCGGGCCACCGCGCCGCGTTGGCGCTGCTCTGGCCCGGGGCGCTCTGGATGGGCTTCCTGTCGGTCGCGGTCTCCGGGCTGTTCGTGGTCGAGGTCGCGGTCGCCCTGCCGGCGTGGATCCTCAAGGCGGCCGGCGCCGTGACCCCGGATGCCGCGCACGCCGCGGTTCGCTGGGCGGTCCTCGCCGCGCTCGCCGCCGCGGTCGGCCTGTCCGGCTGGGGCCTCTCCCGGGCGCTGTCGCCGCCGCGGATCAGCGACCACGAGGTCCGCCTCGCGGGCCTGCCCGCGTCGCTCGACGGCTTCCGGATCGTGGTGGCCTCCGACATCCACGCGGGCGAGCTGGTCACGCCCGGCCGCCTGGAGGGCATCGCGACCGCCATCGACGCGGCCGATGCGGACCTCGTGCTGCTGGTCGGCGACCTGACCGACGAGCAGGACGGCGGCGACGGGACCGCGTTCGCGCGCCTTGCCCGCGTCCGATCGCGCCACGGCGTGCTGGCCTCGACCGGCAACCACGAGTTCTACTCCGGCGGTCCCTCGGTCCTGCGCGCACTGGATGGCGCCGGGATCCGCGTGCTGCGTCAGGGGCACACGGTCGTCGCTGGCGGGCTCGTCGTCGCGGCCGTGGACGACCCGGCATTCCTGGAAGGCGGCCGGGGCGCTGTCGCGGCCGGGATCGACCGCGCGCTGGACGGCCGTCCCGCGGGCCTCCCGGTCGTGCTCCTGTCGCACCAGCCGCTAGCCGTGGAGCACGCGGCCCGCGCCGGGGTCGGCCTGATGCTGTGCGGCCACACCCACGGCGGCCAGATCCCCCCGTTCCATCTGGTGACCGGGCTCGCGTTCGACTTCCGGGAGGGCGTCCACCGCGTGGGCGACATGACCGTTTCCGTCAGTCGCGGTGCGGGGTTCTGGGGGCCTCCGATGCGCGTCTTCGCGGACCCGGAGGTCGTGCGGATCACCCTCAGGGCCGGGTAGAGCCGACCCCGGCGTCGCCGCGGAGCCGCCACTTCCTGACGAACACCCGCCCACCCGGTCCGCGGAAGGCGACGGACACGAGGGTGGCCCGGAGCCCGGCCCGGGCGAACGCCCGCCTGGCGGCGCGGTTGAGGACGTCCGTGGTCGCGGTCACGCGCTGGCAGCCCGGCGTCGCATCCACCGCCGCCAGGAGCAGGTCGGCCGCGAGCCCGCGCCCCCGGGCCGCGGGCGAGACCTCGAGCCCGGCGTCGAACAGCTCGCCGCGCGCCCCCTTGCGGAACCGCCAGCGGCCGAGCACCGGGTCGCCCTCCACGTTGCTCCGCGCGATCGCGACCACCTCGCCGGGCCCGAGGCCGGGTCCGGCCGTGACCCGCAGCCCGGACCCGCCCGTGCCGACCCCGCTGCCGCCGGTGCGCGCCACGTCCGCGACCCGGGCCTCATACCGGACCCGAATGTCCAGGCCCGCCAGCACCTCCGCGGGCCAGAGCGTCGCCTTGGCCGCGAGGCCCCAGGCTCCCCGCCGCCGGAGTGCGTCCGCGATGCGAGGGAGTCGCAGGAGCGGCAGCGCCAGCCGGAAGAGCGGGCCGGCGCGGGCGGCCAGCCTCCGCACGGCCGTGAACGCGGGCGAGTCCGTGTCGAGCCGGAGCGGCCCCCACTCGACGGCCGCGATGCGGCCCACGAGCGAGCCGCCGTCCACCGGCGCGTCGGGTGCCGCCGACGTGCCCGCGGTCCGCAGCTCGGTCCCGTCCGGGGCGCGGCGGACGGACACGAGCACATGGCAGACCGTGCGGCCGTCGCGATCGATCGCAACGACGTCACCCGGCCGCGGTCCGCACCCGGACGCGGGCGCGATCACCACGGTCGCGCCCGGGGGGATCAGCGGGAGCATGGACGTGCCCCACACGCGCAGCCGCACCCGGATCCCCAGCGCAAGCTGTTCCCGGATCATGCCGGAGGACGGGCCGAGCGGCCTCGTCATCGCGGGACCTCCCCGTCGCGGATGCGCCGGACCACGTCGGCCTGGGAGCACGAGGTCCGGTTCGGGGCCGTGGGGTCGCCGGCCGTCGCCTGGGAAGCCCCCGGGCAGAAGGGGCACATGGCCAGGAGCGCGCAACCCGTACAGGCGCGTCGGTCCGCCGTGGCGAGCCTCCTGACCGCCTCGGCCGCCGCGCCCCGCCAGGCCGCCTCGAGGCCGTCGCGGCGTACGTCCCCGAGCGGCACCGGCCACGACGCGCACGGCTGGACGACTCCGCGCGGCGACACGTACAGGGTTCCGCGGGCCGCCCCGCACAACGGGCCGGCGGGATCGATCGCCGGCAGAGGGCCTTCGAGGCGCGGCGCCCACGTCTGGCGCTCGAACCGGGCGCGGTCTTCCTGCGAGGCAGCGAGGTGCGACAGCCCGGTCCCGTCGACGACGGGCCACACGCCGGTCGTTGCGCGGCACTCCACGTCCATCGCGGCGCACGCGGCGACGACGCGCTCGACGTCGGCCATGTTGACCGCCACCGCCAGGGCCATGACGCGCGTCCTGACCCCAGCCGCGCGCAGGAGCCGGACTGCAGCGACCGTCCGCCGGTGCGCCCCGGGCATGCCGACGATCCTGTCGTGCTCTTCCGGTCCGCCGTGCAGGCTCACGTCCACGATCACGTGGCGCATCCGGGCGATGCGGGCCGCGACCGCGCTCGTCACCCGCAGGCCGGTAGTCTTGAGGATCACGAGGAAGAGCCGCTCCCGGGCCGCCTCGAGCACGGTCCAGAAGTCCCTCCGTGCCATCGGATCCCCGCCGGACAGCGTCACCTGGAAGACGCCCATCCGGGCCGCCTCGTCCAGGACCCGCACCCAGGCGCCGGCGGGCAGCTCGCCCGAGCCGTCCCGGTGACGGGGGAGGCAGCAGTGGACGCACCGGAGGGGACAGCCCCAGGTCAAGTCCAGGTGGAGACCGAAGACGCGGCCGTGCCGGTTCCAGATCCGCTTCAACGCGGGGAGACCCTCGCGCCCGAAGCCCGCGCTCACAGCACCCCCCAGGGGTCGCCGGACAGGCTGACCTTCAGCCGGCCGATGCCGGCCGCGACCGCGAGGCGGTGCGAGACATCGAGCAGGGCCTCGCGCGCGGCGAGGTCGCAGGATCGGACGAGGGCCGCCCGGACCACGGCCGCCATCGCCTCGCCTCCCCGGAGCGGCAGGTACCCGGCCTCGGCGGCCTTCTCGATCTCCACGAGCCGCCAGAGCCTCGCCGGCGAGCCCGTGACCGCGGTCCCCTCCCGCCCGGGAAGCGGTGACCGCGGGACGCAGAAGCCGCCGGGGCAGGGCGACACCAGCGTGAAGTCGTCGGCGAGGACCGACTCCGGCGCGAAACGGGTGACCGTGGTCGTCTTGCCTCCGCCGGATCGCGCCATCATGACGATCGCTCCCCGGGCCCTCGATACCGCGGAGGCGTGGAGGGCGATGCCCCCCGTCCGCAGGAACGTCTCGGCCAGCAGCAGCCGCAGGAACGACCGCAGCCCGAGCGGCAGGTCCTGCGGGCGGTCCTCGCGCAGCCGCGCGCGCACCCGTTCCAGCCCCTGCCCGTCCGCGTCCCACCAGATCGGGGCGCACGCACTCCACTCCGGGTCGCCGATCCTCCCGTGGATCCGGTACTCGGGATCGCCCGACGTGTCGCCCCGCTCGACCTCGACGACGGCGGTGACCGTCACCGCGGGCTCGCCGTCCGGCGCGACGGGGGACTCGGCCAGGTCCAGGAACGGGAATCCGGAAACCGCGGATGCAAGCCTGGCCGGAAGGTCGAGGACGAGGTCGAGATGACCGAGCCGGTGACGGGTGACCCGCCGCGAATCAGCAGTTGGGACGCTGCGATGCATGGCCTGGGAACCGGCCTCGCGCGGGCGGATCAGAGCTGGATGCAATCCTCGTTGCCCTGCTCGCGCGCCCCGGCGCCGCAACCCGAGGCCAGCGCGAACCGCTCGCGGCCGGGCTCGGATCGAACCTCCGGCCGCCGGTACGGCCGCTTCGCCTTCTTCTCGACGGCCTCGGTATCCTTGCGGTCCATGTCATGCCTCCGCTGCCAGCCCGCGGGCTCAGTAGAGCATCAGGGCGTACCCGGCGCCGTCCGTCCCGAACAGCAGGTCGACGAAGCCGTCGCCGTTGAAGTCGCCGACCACGGCGGCAGTATACCCGAATTTGTTCCCGGCCGGGTCCGCCGGGTCCACCAGGGTCGGCGCCATGAACGGGAACGTGCCCGGGGCCCAGGTCTGCGCGGGGCCGGTCACGTTCAGCCGCACGTAGTGCTTTCCGTAGCTGGCGCTGTCGGCGTATGCGATGTCGTCGCTCCGGCCGCTCGGGTCGTTGTCGAGGTTCCCCATCACCAGGATCCGTCCCCACGCCCCGGGGATGGCGAAGCCGCGGGGGCTCAGCCAGATGCCGTCGAGGACCGTCGGCTCCGGCCCGACCTTGACGACCTTGCCCCAGTTGGCGGCGAGGGTCGCGCCGTAGAACCCGTAGATCGACCTGGAGTCGAGGTAGGCGCCGACCACGAGGTCGCCCCGGCCGTCGCCGTCCACGTCCCCGAGCCCGCGGATCCCGGAGCCGAAGCCGTCGAGGTCCGTGTCCGACACCGCGCGGAGCGCGGTCGCGTCGCCCGGCAGGCCGGTGTTGCCGGCGGACACGGTGATGGTGGCGGCGGCGGGCAGTGACCGGCCCCGGACCACGACGACCTGGCCGGGCCCGGTCTGCTGGGAGACGGCGACCTCGTCGAACCCGTCCTTGTCCAGGTCCGCGAGGAAGCCGGCGTCGATGCCGAACAGCGACGTCGCGGTGCCCCCGGACAGCTCGATTACCGCGACCCGGTGCGCGGCGCGGCTGGTCGCGGACGTGAGATCGATCGTCACGCTGGTCGCCGCGGTCCACGTCTTGTTGCCCGGGACCACGTACGCCTTGTTCTCCACGCGGGACCCGATGACGATGTCCTTCGCGCCGTCGCCGTCGAAATCGCCCTCGCCCGCGGCGATCGCGCCCACGACCGCGTTCTGGAACCCGGTGATCGTGACGTTCGGTGTCGCGGCGAGCGTGCCGTTCTTCACGCCGAGCCATACCTTGAGCGCGTAGCCCGCGGCGGCGGCCCCCTGGCCGACCGCGATGTCCGCGGCCCCGTCGGCGTTGACGTCTCCGAGCGCGACGACAGGCAGGCCGAGGTTGGTTCCGGCCGTGCCCGCGAGGCACTGGTGGTGCGGCCCGGTCGCAGCCGCGATCGCGAGGTCCGGGACCGTCCCGTCCGCGTTTGCGTGACCGTAGATCACGCAGAAGCCGTCGGCCTGCCGGCCGCCGATCGCGAGGTCCGCCTTGCCGTCGCCGTTCAGATCCCCGGTCCGCCAGACGCGGCGCTGGTAGTTGACGTTGTTGTACGGGGCGCTGCCGGTGAACTCGACCGCCCTGAGCGTCACGTCCGGCACGCTCAGCACGCTCGCCCCGCTCAAGGCCGACCGGTTGCCGGCCGCGTCGATCGCCCGGACCGCGAACCAGTAGCCGCCGACGCCCTGCACCCCGGTCACGAAGCGGCAGCCGCCCGCCTGCGCGTCCCTGCGGACGTCCGGGCCCGTGACGGTATAGGACTCGAGCGCGCCGACCGGCTTCGGGACGGGCAGCGGGTCCGTGTACGCGAGGTCCGACGCGCGGCAGGCCGCGTCGAACTTGGCGTCGGTGTCGATGGCGAACTTCGAGAACCGCACGTCGTACGACGCGGCCGGCGTGCCCGCGTCCGTGCCGTTGTCGCCGACCGCGTTCCACCGCAGGCGGACCGCCGGACGGCGCGGGTCGAGGTCCCCGGCGCCTGGCGCGAGCAGCGAGACCGCGGCCGGCGCCAGGAGGTCGATCGTCGCCGTGAACGCGGCCGAGGCGGCGTTCCCCGCGACGTCGCGTGCGATGAGCCGCACCGTCCCGGTCGCCTGGTCCGGGAGCGTGACGCCCTGGAGGTCCACCACGGCCGGGCTGCCGGTCAGTGCATGCGGGAGCGTGAGGGACGACGGGAGCGCGACCGCGCCTCCGCCCGCGTTCCACGTGAGGCTCTCGATGCGCCCGCCGGCAAGCCTCGCGTCGGTGACGGATACCTGGAGATCGGTCTGGAGCCCGGCCGCGGCGCCGTTCTTGTCGGCCGCCGTGCCCCACCGGTTGGTCGCGGAGGCGGGCACCGTGAAGGCGACCACGGGGTCGGTCAGGTCCACGGTGACCTGGAACTGGCCCGTGGTCCCCGCGGTCGAGGCGCCGACCAGCGCCAGGGCCTCGACCGTCGGCTGGGTCCCGTCCGCGAGCGTCGGGCTGAAGGCCGCGGTCTGGCCGGCGAACGGGGCGTCCGTGGTCGCGCCGCCGACGGACAGTCGCGCGGTGGTCACGGCGCCGCACGCGACCGACGCCGTCACCGTCACCGGCACGGCCACGGACGCGCAGTTCGAATTCGGCACCGGGCAGCGCGTGTTGTTGACGTACGCGCCCGGGGTCAGGCCGGACAGCGACACCTGGCACTGGGTCAGCGCCAGCGTGGCCTTCCGCTCGATCGACGACTCGCACCCGACCGCGTTCTGAACGCGCACGATCACCTTGAAGCGCGGCGTCGTGCCCGCGGTGACGGTCGGCTTCACGGCAGGCTCGAGGCCGCCGGGGTTCGTGACCGCGCCCGTCGCGACGACGACCGGCTCGTCGCACGCGGCGAACGCCGCGTCGCAGTTCGACGCCAGATCCACGTGCCACGACGTGGCGTCCGGGCTGACCGCGCCGAAGCTCACGTTCACCTGGAAGCCCGGGTCCGCCGGGCTCGCGTCGTCCGCGTCCGCCAGGACCTTGCCGTCCTCGGGCGCGAACACGGCGAGCGTCGGGGGCACGGTGGCCACGTCCACGGAGCGGGTCGCGGTGGCGAGGTTCCCCGCGACGTCGGACACGGATGCCGAGAGGTCGTGATGGCCCTCGGACAGGATCGGAACGGTCGCGAACGCGAGCGTCAGCGTGCCGTCCGCCCCGACCGGCGCGGACGCCTTCTCGATGCCGCCGTCCGTGACGGTCACGGTCCGCCCGATCGCGTCGGAGGTCAGGACGACGTCCTTCGAGTCCC
>VGRB01000175.1 GCA_016875475.1 Deltaproteobacteria bacterium | reverse complement strand
GGGGGGTACGACGACCTGCGGCGGGAAGGGAGGCCGAGGACCTGGGGCTGCCGCGGAGGGAGACGCGGAGGCGCGCGCCACCTTGTGGGGGTTCCCGAGATATCCGAGACCCGCTAGCGCTCCGCGCTCGCGTTCTTGATCGCCTTGTCCCCGGACGGCGTAGTCCCCGGACGGCGTAGTTCCCGGACGGCGTAGTCCCCGGATGACGCTGTCCCCGCAGGCGCGAGTGCGAAGCACGAGCAAGTCACTGCACTTTGCCAACAAGGGGGGGGGACGACGACCTGTGGCGGGAATGGAGGCCGAGGACCTGGGGCTGCCGCGGAGGGAGACGCGGAGGCGCGCGCCACCTTGTGGGGGTTCCCGATCGACCTGGCGCGCGCCGAGCCTTCAGGCGCGGCGTGGGGGCGGAGCGCCCCACGCCGACGCCGGCCCGGAGCGGCACCCCAGGGCCCGGCCGGGGGAGCGATACGGGGCCCCTGCCCCTGCCCCTGCCCCTGCCCCGTACCCCTAACCGTCAACCTCGACGGGAGCAGCCAACGTCTTCAACTCCGAGTGCACCCGATCCACGAACAGCAGAGCGATCTCGGTCATGCGCCGGAAATCGACGGGGTTCACGCCGGCGGCGCAGGGGATCGACACCTCGAACACGACCGTGTCCGTGGCCTCGTCGTGGTAGAAGCGGCCGAAGAACACGTCCGCGTTCTTCTCGTTCAGCCACTCGTGCAGCCGCGCCGTCCCGATCCCGGCCTTGATCGGCTCGAACGTGAGCGAGTAGGTCAGGAACCGGGCGAACCAGGGGTCCTGGTCCGGCTGCACCTTGCCCGCGATCACGCTCATCCGCAGCGGGCTGTTCTGGCCCGCGTAGTCGAACGTCACGCACCCGCGCTCCTCCTCGATCCGCGCCGCCTCCAGCCCGGACTCGACGAGCAGCTTCTGGAACGTCGCGAGGGTCACGGGGAGCAGGTCGTTGTCCGCCATCACGGAACTCCGAAAGACAGGTGACGCAGCATTGCCCCGATGCGGACGGGTGTCAAGCGTGCCGCGCGGATCCCGGAAGCCCCGAGGGAATGGATCCGCGCGGATCGTGTTATAGGGAGGCCCTGTCGCCGGAGGAGCGAGGACCCATGGAGCAGGACGTCCGGGTGCTGACGGAGATGGTCAGGCGCGAGAGCGCGTTCGTGGACCGCGTCATGGCCGAGGTCGGCAAGGTGATCGTGGGCCAGCGGGAGCTGATCGACCGCATCATGATCGCGCTCCTGTGCCGCGGCCACGTGCTCCTGGAGGGCGTGCCCGGCCTCGCGAAGACGCTGACCGTCCGCACCGTCGCGGACGTGCTGGACGCGCCCTTCAGCCGGATCCAGTTCACGCCCGACCTGCTGCCGGCCGACGTGACCGGCACCCAGATCTACAACCAGCACACGGGCTCGTTCTCGGTCAAGACCGGGCCGGTCTTCGCCTCCATCGTGCTCGCGGACGAGGTCAACCGCGCCCCGGCAAAGGTCCAGAGCGCCCTGCTCCAGGCCATGCAGGAGCGGCAGGTCACGATCGGCGACTCCACGTTCGCGCTGCCGGACCCGTTCCTGGTGCTCGCCACCCAGAACCCGATCGAGCAGGAGGGCACCTACCCGCTGCCCGAGGCGCAGATCGACCGCTTCATGCTGATGGTCCGCGTCACCTACCCGACCCGCGACGAGGAGCTGGCGGTGATGGAGCGGATGACGCTCGCCGAGCCGCCCAGGGTCGAGAAGGTGATGACGGTCCAGGACCTCGCGCGCGCCCGGTCGATGATGTCCGAGATATACATGGACCCGAAGATCAAGCAGTACATCGTCGATCTGGTGATCGCGACGCGCCGCCCCGACGAGTACGGCGCCAGGGGCCTGAAGCCGTTCATCCGGTACGGCGCCTCGCCGCGCGCGTCCATCTACCTGAACGAGGCCGCCCGCGCCCACGCCTTCCTGCGGCACCGCGGCTACGTGATCCCCGAGGACGTGAAGGCCGTCGGCTTCGACGTGCTGCGCCACCGGATCATCCTGTCGTACGAGGCGGAGGCCGAGAACAAGACCTCCGAGGACGTGCTCCGGCGCCTCTTCGAGTCGGTGCAGGTGCCCTGACCATGGACGCCCGGCCCGGAAACGACGACGGCCTGAGGGACCTTCTCGCCCGGGTCCGCCGCATCGAGATCACGGCCTCGCGGCTCGTGAACGAGCAGCTCTCGGGCCGCTACCACAGCGTGTTCAAGGGCCGCGGCATGAGCTTCGACGAGGTCCGGCCGTACGCCGCCGGCGACGAGGTGCGGCTGATCGACTGGAACGTGACCGCCCGCACCGGCGAGCCCTTCATCAAGCGCTTCGTCGAGGAGCGCGAGCTGACCGTGCTGATCCTCGCGGACGCGACCGCCTCGATGGACTTCGGCCTCGCCTCGCCCGAGGCCGAGACGAAGCGGACACAGGCCGCCCAGATCGCGGGCGCGATCGCGCTCGCGGCCCAGATCAACAACGACCGGGTCGGGCTCCTGACGTTCGGCCCCGCCCCCGACAAGTTCATCCCGCCGCGCAAGGGCCGCCAGCACGTGCTCCGCGTGATCCGCGAGGTCCTGACCATGGACCGGCCGGGCGCGCCGTCCGACCTCGCGGCCGCGCTCGCGTTCGCCGGTCGCGTGATGCGGCGGCGGACCGCGATCTTCGTCGTGTCGGACTTCGAGGTCCCGGACTTCGAGCCGCAGCTCCGCGTGGTCGCGCGCCGCCACGACGTGCACGCGCTGGTCGTGCGCGACCCGTACGAGGATCGGCTCGTGGAGGGCGGCATCCGCGCGCTCGCCGACCCCGAGACCGGCGAGCACGTCTTCGTGAACGTCTCCCGCGCCTACGCGGAGCGGCACGCGACCGCGGTCAAGGCCCACCTCGACGGCGTGTTCCGCGTGCTCAGGCGGCAGCGCGTGCCGTACACGGAGTTCGCGACCCGCGACCCGTACGACCGGCCGCTGGTGCGCCACTTCGCGCGGCTGAAGGGGAAGGCGTTGTGAACGGCTCGCGACGGCGGCTCTCACGGGAACACCTCCTGATGCGCGCGCTCGCGGTCGCCTGCCTGTCCCTGGCGGCGCCGCCCGCGCTCGCGGACGCGCCCGTGGTCGACCGCGAGGACGTGACCTTCCGGGTGGACATCGACCCGGCCACCCTCGTGATCGGCAAGCGCTTCCGGATCCGCTTCGAACTGTCGTATCCCCCGGGCACACGGGCCTATTTCCCCGAGACCCCCGTCACGAAGCCGTTCCTGCTGCTCTCCCACGGCCGCGACACGACCGCGGTCGCGGGCACGTCCGCCGGCGAGACCCACGCGCTCGAGCTGCTCCCGGTGCGGCTCGGCACGTCGGTGATCGCCCCGATCGAGGTCCCGTACGTGGACCCGTCCGGCGCGGCGCGCGTGGCGAGGACGCCCGAGGTCCGCATCCAGGTCGCGGGCACGCTCGGCAACGAGGCCGACCCGCAGCCGGCGGGACCCGGCGAGCCCGTGCCGGTCCGCGTGCCGAACACCCCCCTGGTCTGGGCCCTGTCCGCGATCGGGATCGCCCTGCTGGCGTCCGCCATCGGGGCGCTCGGATACCGCCGCTGGCGCGCGTGGAAGGACGCGCATCGTCCCCCGCCGCCCCCGCGCCCCGCCCACGAGGTCGCCCGCGAGCGGCTCGCGGAGATCGAGGCGATGGGCCTCGTCGAGGCCGGGGACTTCTCGCAGCTCGCCCTGCTCGTGTCCGAGGTCGTCCGGGAGTTCCTGGGCGCGCGCCTCTCCTTCGCGGGCGTCGACATGACCACGTGGGAGGTGCTCCAGGCCGTCTCGGGCCGCGACCTCGGCCGCCTGTCCGCGGTCGAGCTGGAGGACTTCCTGGCCCTGTGCGACCTGGTGAAGTTCGCCAAGTTCACGCCGACCCCGGCCGAGGGGGCGGGCCTGCTGCGGCGGGCGCGCGAGGCCGTGGACAAGGTGACGGCGGGGGGGGCGGACGTCGCGGTCCGCGCGGCCCTTGCCGAGGACGGGGGGGCGGCATGAGGCTCGAATCCCCCTTCCTGCTCCTGGCTCTGATCCCGGTCGGGGCCGCGGCATGGTTCGCCCTGCGCCGCCTCGCCCGGCGGCCGCCCGCCCTGCGCTTCCCGACGCTCGCGCGCGTGCGGGCCGCGCGCCCGCCCCTGCTCGGGCGCCTCTGGTGGGTCCCGCTCTCGCTCGAGATCCTGGGTGCGGTCGCGGCGGTCGTGGCGCTCGCCCGGCCCCAGGCCGAATCGACGGAGGAGCTCGCAGGGGAGGGATCGGACTTCGTCATCGCGCTCGACATGTCCGGGTCGATGAACGCGGTCGACATGCTGCCCGAGGCGATCCTCGATCACCACGCCAGGGGCCGCGAGCCGCCGAACCGCTTCGAGACGGCGCGCGAGACGATCGCGTCGTTCATCCGGTCGCGCGACCACGACCGCATCTCGCTCGTGATCTTCGGCGGCAAGGCGTGGGTGAAGTTCCCGCTCACCCTCGACAAGGACGCGATGACGCGGATCCTGTCGGGCCTCGTGCTCGACGACGGGTACCGGATCCCGGGCACCGAGGGCTGCACGAACGGGTGCACGGTCGAGGGCGAGCGGACCGCGATCGGCGACGCGCTCGGGCGGGCCTACAAGCGACTGGAGGGGTCCGACTCGAAGTCCCGCAACGTCATCCTGATCACGGACGGCGACAACAACGCCGGCAAGGCCGCGCCCGAGGAGGTCGCGCGCTTCATCGGCGAGCAGGCGCCGGACCGGCCGGTGCGCGTCTACACGTTCCTGGTCGGCACGGGCGACCACACCTGGGTCCAGGCCCGCAACCCGTTCACCGGCCGGCCGGTCACGACCGCGGACGGCAGGCGGGTCTACGAGCGGCCGAAGGACAAGTTCCCGGTCAACCCGGCCCTGCTGAAGGAGATCGCCCGCGTGACGGGCGGGTCGTACCACGAGGCCGCGACCGAGGAGGATTTCCGCAGGGAGTTCGAGGACCTGGAGAAGACGCGGTTCGCGGCCCCGGCGTTGCGCGAGTGGCGCGAGGCCTGGATGCCGCCGCTCGCGCTGGCCGCCGTGCTCCTGCTCGTCGGCCACGGCCTCGGCCTGACCGTGTTCCGGAGGTGGCCCTAGGGATGCTGACCTCGCTCGACGCCGTCCGCTGGACGAACGCGCACCTGTGGTGGGTGCTGCTCGTCCCGCTCGCGCTCGTGCCGGCGTACCTCGCGTACGAGGCGTTCCGCCGCCGGATCGAGCGCGCGCACTCCGGTCGCGCCCTGGTGCCCCGCATGGTCGATGGCGCGTCGGGCGGCCGCCGGATCGCGGTCGCCGCGTGCACGCTCCTCGCGCTCGAGTTCGTCGGGGTGGCGGTCATGCGCCCGCGGTACGGGTTGAAGGAGGTCACGGTCCGCGGCGCGGGCGTCGATATCGCGATCGTGCTCGACGCGAGCCGGTCCATGAAGGTCGCGGACGTGTCGCCGGACCGGATCACGGCGGCCACGGTCGAGGTCGCGCGGCTGCTCGACATGACGCGCGGGGACCGGGTGGCGCTCGTGCCGTTCGCGGGCATCGCGTTCGTCCAGACCCCGCTCACGCTCGACCACGAGGTGATCAAGGAGTACCTGCGCGACCTGCGCGTGACGGACCTCCCCGTGCCGGGGACCGCGATCGGCAGGGCGCTCGCGCTCGCGAAGCAGGCGCTCCAGGTGACGCCGGAGGGGGTCAAGGGCAGCGGGAGCAAGGCGGTCGTCCTCTTCACCGACGGCGAGGAGACGGCGGAGGGAGAGCCCGCCAAGGTCGCGGCGGAGCTGGCCGAGAAGGGCGTGCGGATCTACGCGGTCCCCGTGGGCACCCCGGCGGGCCAGCCGATCCCGGTCCTCGACGATAGCGGCCGGGTGACCGGCACGGCGCGCGAGAAGGACGGGGTCACGCCGGTCCTGTCGAAGCTCGACGAGGGCGTGCTGAAGGACCTCGCGGGCCGGAGCGGCGGGCGCTACTTCTCGCTGTCCGGGGGGGCGGACGTGGCCGGGGCGATCGCGGCCGAGATCGCGATGCTCGAGAAGGCCGAGTACCGGTCGCAGGTGGACCGCCTGCTCGAGGACCGGTTCCAGTACCCGCTCGGGGCGGCGGTCGCGCTGATGGTCGCCGCCGCGCTGCTCGCGGGGGGCGCCGGCGTCCGCAGGCGGGGCGCGGCGGCCGCGGCGGTCGCGGCGCTGGCGGTCGGCGCCGCGGTCCCGGTCCCGGCGGACGCGAAGGGGGTCTTCGAGCGGGACCACGGCGGCGTGGCGGACGCCGTTGCGCTGCTCGCCCAGGGCAGGGCCGGCGAGGCGGCGAAGGCGCTGGAGGAACTCGCGGCCGAGCTGGGCGTGCGGCCGGACCTGTACTTCGACCTCGCGCTCGCGCGGGACCGCCAGGGCGAGCACGCCCAGGCGGTGGAGGCCGCGGACAAGGCACTGAGCGCGCTCCGCGCCGCTCGCGAGAGCCGGCCGGACTGGCCGACCGAGGCGCGGATCCTGCACGCGAAGGGCACGATCCTGATGCGCCGGGCCGCCTCCGAGGCCGCGGCGAAGAAGGACACCCGCGAGGTGCGCAAGGTGTGGCGCCAGGCGGTCGAGGCGCTCTCGGCCGCGCTCGTCGCGGACCCGGCGGCCGAGGACACGCGGAGGAACCTGGAGCTTGCCGCGGGCGCGGCGTGGCCGCCGTGCTCGAAGCTCGACGACCCGCACGAGCCGAACGACACGCCGGACGAGGCCAGGTTCCTGACGCCGGACCCGAACACGCTCACGGCCAAGGCGGACCTGCTGCTCTGCCCGGGCAACGAGGACTGGTTCAAGCTCCCGCTGCGGGCGGGCGAGACGTTGATGGCCTCGGTGGTCGCGCCGGCGGAGGGGGGGGCCGCGGCGCAGCCGCAGGGCGCCCCGGGCGGGCAGCCGGGCGATGCGCCGAAGCCGGCGGCCACGGACCTGGCGCTCGTCGCGGCGGACGGGCAGGTCTTCGGCGGACCGGCGAAGCAGGTGCGGCGGCGCGCGATCGGCGCCGAGACCGCGTTCCTGCGCGTCACCGGGCCGAAGGAGGAGGACGGGACGCCCTACGTGCTCGACGCGCGCGTGGTGCCCGCGTGCCCTGCCGGCGACGACGGGATGGAGCCGAACGACGCCCGCGAGGCGACGAAGCCGCTCCCGGACGGGGACCACGGGCTCAGGGTCTGCCCGGGCAGTGACGACGGGCTCACGTCCACCGAGAAGCAGGGCACGCAGAAGCAGGTCGTGCTGGCCGTTCCCGCGGGCGAGGGGCCGCTCGAGCTCGAAGTCTGGTCCGCGGACGGCGCGCCGGTCGACGTGGAGCGGCAGGACGGCGAGGAAGGCGCGGCGCGCGCGGCGAGGCTGCCCAAGGCGGAGCAGGACGCGCCGTTCGCGATCCGGGTGTTCGGCGGCGGGCAGGAGGGGTTCTACCGGCTCTCGGTCCGTGACGCGGACGGGCAGGACGGGGGGCAGGACCGGAAGCAGGATCAGCAGGATCAGCAGGACCAACAGCAGCAGCAGGAGCAGCAGCAGGAGCAGCAACAACAGGAGCAGCAGGGCTCCCGGACCATGAGGGAGCTGCTTGATGACATCGACGGGAACGACGAGAATCTCGAAGCCAAGGAGGCCGAACGCTCCTCCCCGTACCGGGAATGGGTCCCGGAAAAGGACTGGTGATGGTCCGTCCGCTCGCGAGCCGCGTCGCCCTCGCCGCCGCCATGCTCGCGCTCGGCGTCCTCGCGTCCGGACTCCCGGCGGCCGCATCGGCGCAGCAGGTCCGCGTCGCGCCGGGCCGCACTTCGCTGCCGCTCGGCGAGACGGTCACGGTCCAGATCGTGCTGTCGGGCCGGTTCGACGAGACGCGGGGGCCGGACCTCGCGGACTTCGACGTTGTTGGGAAGTCGTCGGGCACCTCGGTGTCGGTCGTGAACGGCCAGATGACCCAGGAGCACCAGGTGACGCTCCAGCTCCTGCCGAAGCGGGCCGGGACGCTGACCATCGGCTCGATCGAACTGGTGTCCGCGGGCAAGGTTGTGGCCTCGTCCAGGCCGGTGCAGATCCGCGTGTCCGGGAAGGGCGCTCCGCCCACCGCGCCGGCTCCGCCGCCGGGAGCCCCCCCCGAATCTGCCCCCGAGGGCGCGCCGCCGGACGCCGCGCCCGAGCCGTCCGCGCCCGCGCCGCAGTCGCTAGCGCGGTTCGCGGGCAAGCGGTGGTTCCTGGTCCCGCGGGTGCCCGAGCGGCCGCTCTACGCGGGCGAGCCGATCTACGTGGAATACGTGCTCTACAGCGCCGCGGACCTGTCGGTCGCGGACGCGCGCCTGGAGACCCCCCCCGCGCTCAAGGGGTTCGTGGTGACCCAGCCGCGGGACCCGGACACCGAGTTGAGGCGCGTGCGCATCGGCGAGGTGCCCTACGACGGCCGCGTGGTCTGGCGCGGCGCGGTGACGCCGCTCGAGGCGGGCCGGGTCGTCCTCCCCCCTGCGTCCGCGGCGATCTACGTCGGCGACGGCTTCTTCGTGCAGACGAGGCGCGTGGCGAGCGATGCGGTGACGCTCGACATCCTGCCGCTGCCCGACTCCGGCCGGCCGGCGGACTTCGTCGAGGGCACGGTCGGGCAGTTCGTGGTCCGGGCCTCGCTCGACAAGTCGTCCGTCCGGGTGGGCGAGGCCGCGCTGCTGACCGTGGACGTCACCGGGTCGGGCAACCTCTCGTCGCTGCGCGCCCCGCCGGTGCCGCCGCCGCCCGGGATGCGGGTGGCGCGGGTCCCGGCGTCCGACCTCGACGAGACGGTCGTGGACCGCGGCGGCGTGTCGGGCCGCCGCGCCTTCCAGTACCTGCTGACGCCGGAGCGCGAGGGCCGGTTCGAGATCGGCCGGATCGAGCTGCCCCACTTCAACCCGGTCGCGGGCCGGTACGAGCGCAGCCGCACCGAGGCGATCCGGGTCGTCGCGACCGGCGGCGCCGGCGGCCCGATCCACGAGGTGAGGAAGGAGCGGATCGTGCCCGTGATCGCGTCCTCAGACCTCGCGCCCGCGCCCGGACGCGTGCCGGACCGCAGCGTCGGCCGCGAGGTCGTGATGGCCGGGGTCGGCGTGCCCATGGCGCTGTTCCTGGTCGCCGAGGCCGTGGCCCGGCGGAGGGCCTGGCGGGAGCGGAACGGGACCTCGCACGCGCGCCGGCGCGCGCTGGCCGACGCGGAGAAGCGGCTGAAATCACTCGCGCGGAGCGCCCCGGCCGGGGAGGGCTTCTGGTCCGGCCTCGACGGCGTGATCCGCGACTTCGTCTCGACGCGGTTCGGCGTCCCGGTCGCCGCGCTGACGAGCGACGATCTGCGCGCCGCCCTCGCCGCCGCGGGCGCGGAGGCCGAGGTGGCGGACGCCCTCCTGGCCGAGCTGGAGCACTGCGCGTTCGGCCGCTTCGCCCCGAGCGCCGCCATGGAGCGCGACCGGTCCGCGAGCGTCGACCGCGTCCGCCGGTGCCTGGCCGGCCTCGACCGTGCGCGCGGGGGGGACGCGTGACCTTCCGCACCCTCGCCGCCGTCCTCGCCGCAGCGTTCCTGGTCGCGGACCCGGCGTCCGCGGAGACCCTGCCCGGGATGTTCCGGTCGGGCGTGGAGGCGCTCCAGGCGGGACGGGCGGCCGACGCGGCGAAGACGCTTCGCGACCTACACGAGCGCTACGGCGTCACGTCGCCGGACCTGCTCGTGAACCTCGGCGCGGCCGAGTACGAGGCGGGCAACCACGGCCGCGCGCTCCTCTATCTCCACCGCGCGGTCGAGACCGCGCCGGAAACCCCGGCGGCCGAGGCGGCCCGGGTCGGCATCGGGCGGATCCGGAGCGCGATGAACCAGGAGGGCGGCCGGTCGGAGGGCAAGGGCTTCGTGTTCGGCGGGATCGCCGACGCCTGGACCGTGGCCTTCGGCTGGGCCGACCCCGCGGTCGCGGGGAGCGTGTTCCTGGCCCTCTGGGCGGCCGGCTTCCTGGCCGCCGCGGCCTGGAGGCTCGCCCGGGGCGGTGTCCTGCCCGTCCGCGCCCGCTCGCCCGCGGGCATGACCGCCGCGCTCCTGCTGGCCGCGGCGCTCGCGGCCGGCGGCATCGCCTACGGCGCGGCGAAGGTCGCGTCCTACCGAGTCGCGGTCGTGACCGCGGACGAGGCCCCGCTCTACGACGCGATCGACTCCATGGAGCGATCGCTGACCCTGCCCGAGGGCGCCGAGGTCCGCCATCTCGAGTCCCGCGGCGGCTTCGTGCGCGTGCGGCTGTCGTCGGGGAAGGAAGGCTGGGTCCCGGAGGCGGCGGTCGGGGTGCCGTAACTCCCGTACCCGAGCCCGTACCCGCCTACCTGTCCTCCAGCTGCTCGAACGCCTTCCGCGCCCGGTCCCTGCCCAGCATCTTCCACACCCCCCGCAGCCCTTCCTTCCGCTGGGTGGCGTTCAGCCTGCCGAGCAGCGCGCCCTTCGGCCGTCCCGGCCACGTCGGGTGCCACTCGAAGTGGAAGATGGGGCCGGGGTCGCCGTGGCCGAGCCAGCGGAGCCCGAACGTCTCGCCGAGGTCCCCGATCCGGTCCCAGGCCTCGCGCTCCTCGCCGCCGCGCACGTACGCCGCGGACGCGGACGCGAGGTCGTTCCGGTGGGCGAGGTTCACGTCCACGGCCAGGCCCCAGGCGTGGAGCCCCTTGCGGTGCACGGTCTTCCGGTACTTCACCCGCTTCTTCGTCCCGTCCTTGCCCTTCACGGTCTTCCACGCGGACACGACCTTCTTCGTGTACGGTCTGAGCCCGCTGATCACCTTTTT
>VGRB01000174.1 GCA_016875475.1 Deltaproteobacteria bacterium | reverse complement strand
GCACGCGTCCCATGGGTCGCACGGGTCGCACGGGTCGCACGGCTCGCACGGGTCGCACGGCTCGCACGGCTCGCACGGGTCGCACGGTTCTCACGGGTCGCACGGGTCGCACGGGTCGCACGGGTCGCACGGCTCGCACGGCTCGCACGGCTCGCACGGCTCCTGGTAGTCGGAAGGGCCTTCGGCGGCGTTGGGCGGCGTTCGCCGGCGGTCCAGAGGCTTCCAGAGCGGGCAAGACAGGTCAAACCTACCGATCTTCCTACAAGGTCGGCACGCCGTCTTTACGCGACCGTCGCAGTCCGGTATGGATCCGCAGGTCGCGGCGCGGCCCGCGGCCGCGGGTCCTCGGGAGGGATTGTTCGAAGATGGCCAAGAAGATCGTGACGGTCCTGATCGCGGTGGCCGTGCTCGGGGGCGGCGTCGCGATCGTCGCGTCGTCCATGTCGTCCGGCGTGTTCAGCCTCACGATCGCCGAGGCGCAGTCCGCGCCCGAGCGGCTCGCGGGGAAGGAGCTGAAGGTCACGGGCGACGTGGTCTCCGGGTCGATCAGGCGCGGCGCCACCCCGTTCGAAATGGACTTCGCCATCGCGGACAAGGAAGGGCGACGCCTGGACTGCCACTACAAGGGCGCGATCCCCGACCCGTTCGCCGAGGGGCGCGAGGTCATCCTCCAGGGGGCGCTCGGGACGGACCGGAAGCTCGAGGTCTCGAAGATCACGGTGAAGTGCCCGTCGAAGTACCAGGAGGCGGGGATCGCCGAGGACCGGTACGACGACTACTACGGGAAGAAGTACAAGGACGGTCACCGGAACCCCTGATCCGTCCCGGGGGTCGGCGGCGGCGGTGCCCTGAAGGACATGCAGCACTTCGGACAGATCCTCGTCTTCGCGTCGTTCCTGCTGACCGCCGGGACCGTGGCGCTCGCGCTCGGCGGGGCCGCCCGCCGCCGGCCGGACCTCGTCCGCGCGGCCGGCCAGGCCACGCGCGCGGTCGCGTGGCTGAACGCGGCGATCTCGCTCGTGCTCGTACACGCGATCCTGTCGCACGACTTCTCGAACCGGTACGTCGCGTCCTACACCGACTCCGGCATGCCGCTGATGTACCTGCTCACGGCGTTCTGGGGCGGCGAGAAGGGCGCGCTCCTCTTCTGGGTCCTGACGCTCTCCCTGCTCGCCGGCGCCCTGGCCCGCGTCCGGCGCGACGGCTCGCCGTACACGGGGTGGGTCCTCGGAGTCACGGCCGCGACGCTGCTGTTCTTCGACGTCCTGATGGTCTTCGCGTCGAGCCCGTTCGAGGGGTTCCTGACCACGGATGGGCCGCCCGACGGGTCCGGCCTGAACCCGCTCCTGATGAACCCCCTGATGGCGGTCCACCCGCCGTTCCAGCTCGCCGGCTTCATCGCGTATACGATCCCGTTCGCGTTCGCCTCGGCGTCCCTGCTCTCGGGCAGGAACGACGCCGCCTGGGTGCGCGACTCGCGGCCCTGGTACCTGCTCGCGTGGTCGCTGCTCACCGCCGGTCTCGCGATCGGCGGCCTGTGGGCCTACCTCGAGCTGGGCTGGGGCGGCTTCTGGGGCTGGGACCCGGTCGAGAACGCCGCGCTGCTGCCCTGGCTGTCCGGGACCGCGGCGCTGCACACGTCGTCGCTCGACATGCGGCGCGCCACCTACCGGCGATGGAACCTCGTGCTCGTGTTCGTGACCTTCCTGCTGACGATCTTCGCGACGTTCCTGACCCGCAGCCAGCTCATCCAGTCGCTCCACTCGTTCTCGAACTCGGTCCTGACGCCCTTCTTCCTCTATTTCATGGTCGTGCTCGTCGCGTTCTTCGGCCTTCTGCTCGCGTACCGGTGGCGCGGCCTGGGCGCGTCCGCGGCCCGGCTGTCCCACGTCTGGTCCCGCGAGGGGCTCGTCCTGGTCAACACGCTCGTGTTCGTCATCTGCCTGTTCATCGTGCTCTGGGGCACGCTCCTGCCGAAGATATCCGAGTCGTCCGCGGTCCAGGCCGCGCTCGGCCTGGAACAGGCCGTGGACGTCGGGCCGGAGTGGTTCAACATGGTGGTCGCGCCGGTCGGCGTCATCATGGTGCTCCTGACCGCGGCGGGTCCCCTCGTGCCGTACCGGACCGGCACCCCCGGGGCGACGCGGACGCTGGCGCGGACCGCGGTCGCGGGACTGGCCGCGGCGCTGGTCGTCGCGATCCTGTTCGCGATCTCCCGCGGGTCGCTGCTCGCCGGCCTGACCGGCGAGGGCCTGCCCGCGGCCGCGTGGCGTGCCGTGAAGGGCCTCGCCCTGCCCGGCTTCTGGGGGCTCCTGTCCATCGCCGGCGCGGGCTGGATCGTGGCCGCGGTCGTCACGGACTGGCGACGGGCGGCCGCGACCCGGGCCGCGGTCACCGGCGAGCGCGCGGTCCGCGCGGCCGCGTCCCTGCTTCGCGCGAACCCCCGCCGTTTCGGCGGCCACCTCGCGCACCTCGGGGTCGCGCTCGCCTTCCTCGGGTTCGCGGGGGGGGCGGCGAAGATCGTCCGCAAGGACGTCGTCCTCGACCCCATGGACCGGCTGTCGATCGGCGGCACGGACCTGATCTTCCTGGGCACGGACGAGCGCTACGACGCGGGCGGGCAGTATGCCTCGCTTCGATCGCACGTGCTCGCGTGGCCGGCCGGGAAGGCGCTCGCCGACGGGACAGTCGAGTCGCTCGTCGCCGCGTCCGGCGCCGCGTCCGGCAAGGCCGGGACCGCGCCGGAGGTCGAGCTTGCGTTCGCGTCCGCCGCGGCCGCGGCCGAGTTCCACGCGACCGCGTTCATGCAGACGGCGGGGCAGAGGGACTTCGTCAAGGTGCTGGTGGTCCCGGAGCGGCGGGAGGTCCAGCTCGCCCCCTTCGCGATCGAGACCCTCCGGTTCGTGCCCCGGTCGTTCCACCGGCAGATCGAGGAGATGAAGGGCCTGGCCGCGGCCACGGGCGGTCGCCTGACCGTCACGGCGTCGCGCGGCGACCCGGTCATCACGGTCCGGGCCGCGGACGACGCGATGTTCAAGGCCCTGACACGGCCGTCCGCGGGCGCCGCCGCGTGGGCCGGCGTCCGGCGCGTGAAGGACAGGCCGACCGAGGTCGCGGTCGTGCCGGCCGGCATGGGCATGACCCTGCGGCCGGAGATGCGGTTCTACGCGAAGTCCGAGAACCCCACGACCGAGGTCCGGATCGACTCGGGCCTGTTCACGGACCTCTACGTTGCCGCGACGCCGGGGGAGGGGTCCCAGTCGATGAGCCTGACCGCGATGGTGAACCCGCTGATGTCCGGGGTCTGGCTGGGGTCGCTCGTCCTCATCCTCGTGACGCTCGGTCTCGCGGTGCCGGTCGGGACCCTCCGAACGGCGCCGGCCCCCGCGCGCGCGCCCGAGGGCGAGCCGGAGGAGGGCGTCGCGCCATGAGCGGCACGCTGGACGTCCTGTTCGCGGTGCTGGTGGCCGGCGCCCTGACCGCGGCCCTGTACCGGCTGCTGCGCGCGCTCGGCGCCCTCGGCGGCCCGGAAGACGAGGTCGAACGCTGATGACGACGCGGTCCTGGTGCGCGGTCGTCGCCGCAGCGACGCTCGCGGCGGCGCAGTCACGGGCCGCCGAGCCCCCCCGGAGTCATTTCGCGTCGCTCTCCGTCCAGGTACTCCCGACCGAGGAGGGCGTGCAGGTGTCGCACGCGCTGCGCGTGACCGGGGCCGGGGAGCCGGTCTCCTGGACGTTCCCGCTCCTGCTGCCCGAGGGCCTGCCCGGACCCGTGCCCGCGCCCCGTACCGACGCCGTCCCGAACGGGATCGACTCGAAGGCATCCGGGGGCGCAGAGGTCCGTTTCGAGGCGGACGGGATCCGCGTCACCGGCCGCCCGGGGCCGTCCGGCGACTTCTCGGCCCAGGTCCGCTACTCGATCCCCGTTGCGACCGGCCGCGCCACGTTCGCGGTGCGGCCCGGCTTCCCGGTCGGGGTGGTCCAGGTCACCACGCGAAGGACGCCGGCGTACGGGCTGCACGTCCGGCCGCTCGCCCCGTATGCGTACCGCGAGGAGGTCGAGGAGGACGGCACCTGGCAGTACCTCGTGCTCGGCGACGGCATCGACGCGGGGGAGCGGCTCGAGGTGGCGGTCGCGCACCTCCCGGCCCCGTTCGGGCCGTACCGGGCCGCGGCCCTCGGGGTCGCGGGGCTGGCCGCCGTCGCGCTGGCGTGGGCGGTGATCGCGCCGCGGAAGACGCGAAGGAAGAAGTGGCAGTTCACCGCGGAGACCGCGGAGACCGCGGAGAGGAACGGGTAGCGTGGGCGGGCCGGAACACGGAATCGGCCTGGTCGCGGAGCGGCTGACCCGGATCATCGGGCGGCGGCACGTGCTCCGCGACGTGAGCTTCCGGGCGGGCGCGGGCGAGGTGGTCGCGATCGTCGGGCGGAACGGCGCGGGCAAGTCCACGCTGCTGTCGCTCCTGTCGGGCCGCCAGTCGCCGGATCGCGGCGGGGTCCGGGTCGAGTCGGACGGGCGCGTCCTGTCTCCCCGCGAGTCCGCGACCGTCGTCGGCTTCCTTCCGCACGACCTGTTCCTCTACCCGGACCTGACCGCGCGCGAGAACCTCGCGTTCTTCGCCTCGCTCTACGGGGTCCGCCACGCGGACGAACGGATCCCCCTCGCGATCGACGCGATCGGGCTCCCGCGGGACGCGGATCGCCCGGTCCGCACGCTGTCCCGGGGCATGCAGCAGCGCGCCGCGATCGGCCGCCTGATGGTGATCGGCGCCCGCGTCTGGCTGCTCGACGAGCCGACGACCGGCCTCGACGAGCCGGGACGCGCGTGGCTCGCCGCGACCCTCGACGCGGCCGCGAGACGGGGCGTGCTGGTCGCGACGGCGTCGCACTACCGGGCCGAGGTCGAGGCGGCCACCCGCGTGCTCGTGCTCGACGCGGGCCGCCTGGTGCTCGACGTGGCGGGCGGGGCGGACGGCGCGACCCGGGCGTTCGAGGTCATCGAGGGCGGCATCGTCGCGGCCCGGGGGGGGGCGGCGTGACCGCGGGCCTCCGCCAGTTCGGCGCCGTCCTCGCGAAGGACGCGCGCATCGAGTTCCGGACGCGGGACATCGTCTACACGATGGCCCTGTTCTCGATCCTGCTCGTCTTCGTCTTCGCGTTCGCGTTCCTGTCGGACCCGTCGCGGACGCGCGACTACGGCCCGGGAATCGTCTGGGTCACCCTGCTGTTCTCCGCGACCGTGGGCCAGAACCGGCTGTTCGATCGCGAGCGCGAGAACGGCTGCCTGTGGTCCATGCTGCTCGCGCCGGTCCCGGCGGGCGTGGTGTTCGCGGCCAAGGCGACCGGGCACTTCCTCTTCACCGTGGCGATGGCGGCGGTGACGGTCGCGCTGATCGTGGTCTTCTTCGACCTGAGGGTGCTCGACGTCGGGGGGTTCGTCGGCTCGCTGCTGCTCGGGACCGCGGGGATGAGCCTCGTCGGGACCCTGTTCTCGGCCATGCTGATGAACGCGCGGATGAAGGAGGTCCTGCTGCCGCTGGTCACGTTCCCGGTGCTGGTGCCGGTCGTGATCGCCGGCGTGAAGGTCACGGCGCTGTCGGTGGGCGCGCCGCTCCAGGAGGACGCGGGCGCGTGGCTGCGGTTCCTGCTGGGCTTTGATATGATTTTCGGCGCCGTGACGGTGCTGCTGTTCGGGAGGATGATCCGGTCGTGATGGGGGGGCAGGGGAGGCGGGCTCGGGCTCGGGTACGGGAGGTCTTGATGGGACGTGGCTGGACGCGATGGATCGGGGCGGCGTTGGCTGTCGCGGCGCTCGTGACCATGCTCGCGGCGCTGTACGCGATCTTCTTCGTGGCGCCGCTCGAGATGACGATGGGGATCGCGCAGAAGATCTTCTACATCCACGTCGGCTCGGCGATGAACATGCTGCTGGCGTTCGGCGTGTGCGCCCTGGCGGGCGCGACGTTCCTCGCGGTGCGGGCGCCGCGGGCGCGCGCGATGGCGGACGCGATCGGGGTCGCGACGGCCGAGGTCGGCGTGACGCTCGGCGCGATCGTGCTGGTGACCGGGCCGCTCTGGGCGCGCAAGGCGTGGGGCACGTGGTGGACCTGGGAGCCGCGCCTGACGCTGTCGCTGATGGTCTTCCTGCTCTTCCTGGCGTACCTCGCGCTGCGGGCGTTCGCGGGGTCGGACCGGTTCGGGCGCGGCGTGGCCGCGGGCCTGTCGATCATGGGCATCCCGGCGATCTACTTCATCCATTTCGCGGTGGAGCGGTGGGGCGGGGCGCACCCGCAGGTCGTCTACAAGGGCGGGCTGACCGTGCCCGGGATGAAGCTGGCCTTCTGGCTCAGCGTGCTCGCGGTCTCCCTGGTCACGGCGGCCCTGGCGTACCAGCGTGCGGTCATTGAGACCCAGAGGCAGGCGATCGACGCGCTGTTCCTGGAGCTGGACCGCCGGGAGGGCCTGCCGTGACCGCGAATCCGGTGGCTGTCACCGAGTTTCCCGGTGGAGCCGACGGCAGTCGGAGGAGGATGGTGATCATGAGGAGCACACGGAGTCGCGTGGCCCGGGTCCTCGCCGGCCTCGTGCTCGCAGCCGTCGCGTCCGCCGCGGTCGCGGGGACCGCTCTCGCACAGGAGGAGCCTCGCGACAAGGCGGCCGCGGGTGCGTGGGACGGGTCGTGGCGGGCCGGCGTGGACGACAGCGCCCGGGACGTGGTCAGCGGCGAGACCATGGTCGTCGTCGCGTACGGCGCGGTCTGGGCGATCCTGTTCGTCTATGTGCTCCGGCTGGCCGCGGACATCCGCGGGCTCAGGCGCGAGACCGAGGACCTGAAGCGGCTCGTCGCCGGGCAGGGCGGCAAGCCTCCGGCCTCCTGAGCGCCGGCCGGCGCTTCCCGGTTGCACGCGGCGCGGCTGGTGTATGATCCGGCCGCTTTCTGGCAGGTAGGACGTGGCCAAGTCATTGATCATCGTGGAGTCGCCCGCCAAGGCGGCCACCATCAAGAGGTACCTGGACGGCAGCTTCGAGGTCGAGGCCTCGGCGGGTCACATCAAGGACCTGCCGGAGCGGGCGCTCGGCGTGGACGTCGCGAAGGGGTTCTCGCCGCGGTTCGAGGTGGTCCGCGGCAAGCGCAAGATCGTGGATCGCCTGAAGAATGCGGCCTCGGGCGCGGCGCAGGTCTACCTCGCGCCCGACCCCGACCGCGAGGGCGAGGCCATCGCGTGGCACATCTTCGAGGAGATCGAGTCGGTCGCGCCGAACGTGAGCCGCGTGATGTTCCACGAGATCACGCGCGACGCGGTCCGCAGGGCCCTCGGCGACCCGAGGCCGCTCGACCGGAAGATGTACGAGTCGCAGCTCGCGCGCCGCATCCTCGACCGGCTCGTCGGCTACCAGATCTCGCCGCTCCTGTGGCGGAAGGTGCAGGGCGGCCTGTCCGCGGGACGCGTGCAGTCGGTCGCGGTCCGGCTCGTCGTCGAGCGCGAGCGCGAGATCGAGGCATTCGTCCCGGTCGAGTACTGGATCATGACGGCCTCGCTGGAGCGCGCGAGCGAGACGCGGGCGTTCAAGGCGACGCTCAAGAAGATCGGCGGGAAGAAGGCCGAGGTCCACGACCGCGAGACCGCGGACGCGCTGATCGCGCGGCTGCGCGGCGCGGAGTGGCTGGTCAGGTCGGTCGAGCGCAAGGAGCGCAGGCGCCCGGCGGGCCCGCCGTACATCACGAGCACGCTCCAGCAGGACGCGTCGCGGCTGCTCCACTTCTCGCCTTCGCACACGATGGCGGTCGCGCAGCGGCTGTACGAGGGCGTCGAGATCGGGGACGAGGGGCGCGTCGGCCTCATCACCTACATGCGTACCGACTCGGTGCGCGTGTCGAACGAGGCGCTCGGCGCGGCGCGCGAGACGATCGGCGAGCGGTTCGGGCCGGCCTACGTGCCGGAGAAGGCGAATCTCTACCGCAACAAGCGATCCGCGCAGGACGCCCACGAGGCGATCCGGCCGACGTACGTCGCGCGCGCCCCGGCGGACCTGAAGGGGCAGTTGGGCCGCGACGAGTACAGGCTCTACAACCTGATCTACAGCCGCTTCCTGGCGTGCCAGATGACCCCGGCGGTCTATGACCAGACCAGCGTGGACGTGGCGGTCGAGGACGCGGAGTTCCGCGCGACCGGGTCCGTCCTGAAGTTCGACGGCTACCTCGCGGCGTGGCGCGCGGGCAGGGAGCCGGTCGAGAAGGCCGAGGAGGACGCGGCGGACGAGGAGTTCGGCGAGAACGGCGGGCTGCCGGCCGACCTGGTCGAGGGCGAGGCCCTGCGCCTGCGCGACCTCTCCGGCGAGCAGAAGTTCACGGAGCCGCCGCCGCGGTTCTCCGAGGCCACGCTGGTGCGCGAGCTGGAGGAGCGCGGGATCGGGCGGCCGTCCACGTACGCGGCGATCGTCGGGACCATCCAGACGAAGCAGTACGTCAGGAAGGACGAGGGGAAGCTCAAGCCGACCGAGCTGGGCCGCACCGTGAACGACCTGCTGGTCGCGCACTTCTCCGACGTGGTGGACTACGACTTCACCGCGCGGATGGAGCAGGACCTGGACGAGGTCGAGGAGGGCCGCAAGGGCCGGCTCGACGTGCTCGGGAGCTTCTACGGCTCGTTCTCCGAGACGCTGGAGAAGGCGAAGACCGAAATGCGCTCGGTCAAGAAGCAGGCCGAGCCGGCGGGCGTGGACTGCGAGCTGTGCGGCAAGCCGATGCTCATCCGCTTCGGCAAGAACGGCACCTTCCTCGGCTGCTCCGGATACCCGGCCTGCCGCAACACGCGCGAGATGCAGCGCGACGAGAGCGGGCAGGTGTCGGCCAGGGAGGCGGAGGACGTCGGGACGTGCCCGAAGTGCGGCCAGACCCTGCTGGTGCGGTCGGGCCGGTTCGGGAAGTTCATCGCCTGCTCGACGTATCCGAAGTGCGACTACACGCGTCCCTACACGCGGACCGAGCGCTGCCCGAACCCCGGGTGCGACGGTCTGCTCGCGGAGAGGGTCTCGCGCAAGGGCAAGACCTTCTTCTCGTGCAGCAACTACCCGAAGTGCAAGTTCATCGCGAGCGGCGAGCCGGTCGCGGAGACCTGCCCGCAGTGCGCGGCGCCGACCCTGTTCGCGCGGTCCTCGCGCGTGGGGGGGCGGTCGCTGCGCTGCATGCGGGAAGGGTGCGGGTACACGAGGCGCGAGCGGGGCAGGGCGGCGGACGGCGACGAGGGTGCCGCTGCCGGGTCCGGCGCCGCTGCCGAGGTCGGCGCGGACGAGGGATGAGTCCGAACAGGCTCTACACCCGGACCGGGGACGCGGGCGAGACCGGGCTGCTGCGAGGCGGCCGGGTGAGCAAGTCCGATCCCCGCGTCGAGGCCTACGGCACGGTCGACGAGGCGAACGCGTTCCTGGGGGCGGCGCTGGTCGAGGTCCGCCTCCTGCCGCCGTCCGCGGGCCGGGACGCGGTCGCGGGCGTGCTCGATGCCTGCCAGTCCTGCCTGATGCGGCTCGCGGCCGAGGTCGCCTCCGGCGGACGGGCCGGGATCGGCGTGGGCGAGGCCGACGTCGAGGCGCTCGAGCGCTGGATCGACGACGCCCAGGGCCGCGTCCCCGAGCTGACGAACTTCCTTGTGCCGGGCGCGGGGCGGGCCGAGGCCGCGCTGCACGTCGCGCGGACCGTGTGCCGCCGGGCCGAGCGCCGCCTGGTGGCGCTGCCGGCCGAGCAGGCGCCGGTCGAGGGCGTGCGGTTCCTGAACCGGCTGTCCGACCTGCTGTTCGCGCTCGCGCGGGTCGCCACGGCCGCCGGGGGGGGCGCCGAGCGGGTCTGGCGCGGGGGTGGGGCATGAGGCCGGCGTGGCGCACGTCCGCGGCGTTCGCAGGGCTCGCGGTGGCCTTCGCCGGTTGCAGCGGGGACGGAGGAGAGGCGGCGCCCGAGCCCGGTCACGGTCGGATCGGTCCGGCGGGCGGCCGCATCGACGGCCCGGACGGGGCCGCGCTCGTCGTGCCGGCGGGATCGCTCGGCGACACGGTCGACGTCTCCATCGCCATCGACGAGTCCTCGCTGACCTACGCGAAGGTCCGGCCGGTCGGCGATGCCTTCCGGTTCGATCCGGACGACGTGGTGTTCGAGCCGATGGCGACCGTGGTCGTGCCGTTCGTCGCGACGCGGATCCCGGAAGGGCGGTCCGTCGAGGACGTGAGGGTCTATTCCCTGGTCTCCGAGGTGTGGGTCGCGCTGCCGACGAACCCGGTAGGGCCGAACGACCTGGCCGCGATGGCCGCGACCGAGCGGCTGACCGTGATGGTGGCCGGCGTGCCGCGGGAACCGATCGCGCGTTGAAGGGGGTGGGAGGAGGGCGCCATGAGGCTCGACGAACAGCAGTTCGCGTTCCTGTACCTGCTCCTCGAGGCACGCGAGCGGGGCGAGTACGTGCCGCTCTCGATGATGCGGATGCAGCTCCACGAGGACCTCGGGGACGAGCGCGTCGTCGCGCTGTCGCTCGAGAACATGGGCCTCGTCGAGTGCAGCGTGGACGAGCGGCTGGTCGGCAACGCCCGCTACAAGTACAAGCTCACGCCGGTCGGGTTCGACCTCGTCTGCGACATCCTGCGGGCCCCGGTCGCCCGCGTCCAGCATACCGTCCGGCGTCCGAGGTGACGTTCGCCCCGTCCCGCGTCCCGCGGGATTCCCGTCCCCGTGCCCGTGCCCGCTCCGGCCTCCCGCTCTGCCCCGCTCCCAAATCGTCGGGCCTCCTTGCCGTTGGGCGGCGGCGTGGCCGGCTTGTTTCGCGGATCTGGCGCGCTGCGCGCCGTCCGATAGCGCTGCTATCGGCCGGTGCTCGCGTCCGCCGCCTTCGGCGGCCGCCACCTCCGCGAAACCGC
>VGRB01000173.1 GCA_016875475.1 Deltaproteobacteria bacterium | reverse complement strand
GGGTGCAGGACAGACCGGACGACAGGCTCCCTCCCGAAGGCGAGGCCGCCGCCCGGCGTGGCGAGGGCCTGATCGCGGATCTCGCGCGCAAGGCCGTCGCGGGATCGGTCGGCGCGATCCTCTCGTCCGAGGAGGGGATCAAGCAGATCATCGGCGCCATCGTCCCGAAGGAGGTCGGGCAGTACGTCGCACGCGAGCTGGCCGTGCTCCGTGCGGAGGCGTTGAAGGCGGTCGTCGGCGAGGTGTCGCGGTTCCTGGAGCGGGTCGAGCCGGCCGAGGAGCTGAAGAAGGTCCTCGACGGGCTCACTTTCGACGTCCACCTCTCGATGAACGTCCGCCGCACGGACCGGGCGACGGGCGCGCCCGAGCCCGAGCCCGTGCCCCTGCCCGTGCCCGCGCCCGATCCTGATCCCGCGCCGGTGGAGCCCGTGCCCGAATCCCAACCCGTGCCCCCTCCCCCCCCCCGCCGCCGCGCGCGCAAGGGTCCACATTGAACACCATCGCGCCCGACCGGATCGAGGACGGCCTGTTCCTCGGCCCGCAGCCGCTCTCGCCGGAGGACTTCGACGCGCTCCGCGCCCTGGCCGTCACCGACGTGGTCACGCTGATGCCGGAGCGCGAGGCCCTCTCGTTCGGCATCCACCCGGCCGTGGCCTTCCGCGTAGCGATGGCGGCCGGCATCGCGGTCCACCGCTGCGCGATCGAGGACTTCTCGCACAAGGCGCTCGTCACCGGCCTCCCGGCGGCGCTCGACGTGCTGAAGCGCCTGCGCGCCCGCGGCCGGTCCGTCTACGTCCACTGCCAGGCCGGCCGCAACCGGTCCCCGACGCTCGTCGCCGCCTACGTCGCGGCGTCGAGGCAGGTCACCGCCGAGGCCGCCGCCGCCGAGGTCTGCGTGCTCCATCCGCCGTCCTGCCCCGACGTGGACGCGGTCCGCGCGGTCGTGCGGTCCGCGACTTGACAGTCCCGGATCCATCACGGACAATCCGCCCCGGAACGGCGGTCCGGCGCGCCCGGCCGCCATGGAAACGACGTCTTCCAGGAGGGATGCCGATGGCGCTCAGGATCACCGACGACTGCTCCGCTTGCGGCGTGTGCGTTGACGAGTGCGACGCGAACCACGCCATCTCCGAGGGCGACCCCATCTACAAGATCGACCCGGACAAGTGCACGGAGTGCAAGGACGTCGCGACCGGCCCGAAGTGCCAGCCCGTCTGCCCGGTCGAGGCGATCCAGAAGCCGTAGCAGGCCTGTCGTTCGCACTGTCCACCTGCCGCCCGAATGCCTATAATCCGTGCGGCCCCTGCCCGGAGACCCGGATGCCCCGGCCGCTCGTGCTCGTCGTCGTCCTCGCGGCGCTGCTGGTCCCGCCCGCGGCTCGCGCGCTCGTCATGGAACCGATCCCGCTCGACGCGCTGGCCCGCGAGGCCGACCTCGTCGTCCACGGCACGGTCGAGTCGATGGCGTCCCGCTACGACGACCCGCCGAACGACCGCAGGATCGTGACCGACGCGACCGTGCGGGTCTCGCGCGTCGTGCGCGGCGGCCACGGGTCCGCGACAGTGGTGATGACGGTGCCGGGCGGCGAGGTCGGCGACCGCGGCCAGGTCGTGCCCGGTGCGCCCCGCCTCGCGGTCGGGGACGAAGTGGTCGTATTCCTCCGCGGCGCCCGTACGGCGACCCTCGGCCCCCGGCGCGCGCCTGTCGGCCTGCCGCAGGGCGTGTTCCACGTGACCCGCGACGGCCCGGACGCGCGACCGACCGCGGCCCAGCGCATGGCGGGCGTCTCCTGGGGCCTGCCGGCGGACCGCGCGGCGGAGCCGATCCGGATGGACCTCGACGCGCTCGTCGACGCGGTGCGCGCCGTGCGCTCGACCCCCACTCCGACCGGCAGGTGACGCCCATGACGCGGGCTGGGGCCAGGGCGCTTCTGGCCGCGACGGCCGGGCTGACGCAGGTCGGCTGGAGCGCCTACCTGACGGACGACAAGGTCCCGATCCGCTGGTACTCCGAAGACATCCCGGTTGTCCTCGACGCCCGCGGCACGCCGGACGTCGAAGGCGACGCGGAGTTCGCGGCGATCCGGCTGTCCATGCAGGCGTGGAACCGCGTCGCGCGCTGCGCGCACCCGTCCTTCACCGACGCGGGAACCGCCTCCGGACTCAAGCCCGGCGCGCCCGACAAGGGGGGGACGTCGCGCAACCTCGTCGTGTTCGAGGACGAGGCGGAGTGGGAGCGCAACGGGCACGGCGGCGAGACCCGCGTGATCGCGCTGACCACGCTCTTCTACGCGCCGTCGAGCGGCGTGGCGAGCAAGTTCGACATGGAGCTGGCGGACTTCGCCTTCGACTTCGGCGTGGACGGCACCGGGACCGACATCCGGAACACGGTCACGCACGAGCTGGGACACGCGCTCGGGCTGGACCACTCGGCCCTCCCCGCCGCGACCATGTTCGCCTCCGCCCCGGAGGGCGACCTTACGAAGCGGACGCTCGCGGACGACGACACGGCCGGGCTGTGCGCGATCTACGCGGACTGGATCCCGGGCTCGCAGGCGGGCGGGAGCGGATCGGGATGCGCGGCGTGGGCGGGGGGCGGCGCCCCGATCGCGGCGGTGATCGTGCTGGCGTTGGCGTGGATGGGATGGCGGGCACGGGCACGGGCGGGCTCGGGCTCGGGTACAGGGGGGGAGGAGGGGTGATGCGGCGACTCGGGAACGCGGCGTGCGCCGCGGGAATCGTGGCCGCCGGGTGGATCGCGGCATCGCCCGCCGCCGCGCAGGACCTGGATCTGAGGCCGGTCGAGAACAAGGTCCTGGCCGGCCAGGGCAGGCCCGCGCTGGTCGTCGAGGCGGCGCGCGCGGTGAAGCAGGTCGAGCTGACGTTGACCGCGTGCGACGGGAAGCAGCGGGTCGTCAGGATCCCCGCGCTCGGCGCGGGCCAGTCGAAGAGGCTGTCGCTCGACGCGGGCCCCGGGCGCTGCGACTGGAAGGCCGAGTTCACGTACGCCGGGGCGAACGAGACGTGGGCGCTCGAGTTCCCGGTCGTGATCGCGAAGCCGATGGAGATCCGGATCAGCAGGGACACCGTCGATCTCGCCGAGGGCCGGATCGCGTTCTCCGCGAACTCGGACGTGGCCAGGGTTCAGGTGCTGGTGCTCGGCGAGGGCGGCCGGACGCTCGCGGAGCGCGAGTTCCCCCGGAACACGCCGGCGGGGGGGGCGACGGAGGTCCGGTTCACCCCGCCAGCCGAGGCCGTCACCCTGATCCGCCTGACCGCCTGGGACCCGGACGGCTTCTATGACGGCGTCGAGATCGCGCCGTGGTTCGTCGAGGTGCCCGGGGACCAGGTCGGCTTCGAGTTCGGGAAGGCGGACGTCCTGCCCGCGGAGGAGCCCAAGCTCGCGGACACGCTGGCGAAGGTCCGGACCGCGCTCGGGAAGCAGGGGAACGAGTTCAAGGCGCGGCTCTACGTCGCGGGCTACACCGACACCGTGGGCGGCCGGGACTACAACCAGGAGCTGTCGGACCGGCGCGCCGCCGCGATCGCGCACTGGATGCGGGCGCACGGGCTGGAGATCGGCGTGTGCTCGCAGGGCATGGGCGAGGACGGGCTCGCCGTGCCCACGCCCGACGAGACGCCCGAGCCCCGCAACCGCCGGACCCTCTACGTGCTAGCGAACCAGCCCCCGCCACCGTCCAAGGTGTTCCCGCGGTCCGCGTGGAAGTGCCTGTGACTACTGCCCTTGACGACCCTCTGCTATCTCCTTGATGCAGGCGGGCCAGAACAACAGCGGGTACGATGGACCGGTGGACCGCACCGAGTACAGCGCACCGACGGACTTCGGAGGAATGAAGGCGGCCTCCCAGGACCCGGGCTCCGGCCAGTGCCCGCCTGCGCGAACCGGCTCGGCCCTGGCGATCTCGCGCAGGTTCTGAAGCGGAGCGTATCCGCGCTCGACGGGTTCGCCGGTCTTGTAGCTCATCCAGGAGCGCGAGAGCTCCGGCCCCTTCGGATCGCCGACCCTCTCGCTGTCGACGCGCAACTCCACCTCGACCTCGTCGACGCCTTTGTGAAAACGGTTCGTCTCGATCGCGAGCTGCGAGAACACCCCGTCCTGCTCGACGGGACCAACGGCCAGGGCAACCTCGACGGTGCCGTCGGGCGCGATGTCGGCCTTCCCGATGCGAACCACGACGAGGAAGTCCGAGCACTTGGACATCTGCGAACAGAAGCACCCGACTGAGAGGTCCACCTTATCGGCATCACGACTTCCGACGCGGACCCTCAGCCTCTCCCGCATCTCGTCCGGTGTCCGCGGCTTCGTTCCGGGGCCGACCTTCAGGACGAGAGCCCTGAGCGCGTCCCCCCGTTGTCGGGCACGTCTGCGGGATCTTCCGAAGCGGTGCCGACTCGAGAAACTCCAGATCGCCGCCCTCGCGGGTACTGCCGACCCGCTGCTTCCTCTCCGCAGCGGCGAGGTCGACGAGGTCCGCTGCCTGGAATGCTTCCTTGAGGCCGGAAGGGCCGCTCCCGTCGTAGCGATGAACCTCCTCCATCAACGCCCGCCTGGGCGCCTCGGCCTCGAACCGCCTCTGGAAGTCGTCAACAAACAGAAGCCCCCCCGGGACGGCGGCGAGGGCGACCAGCCACCCCATGCCCGAGGTCAGGGCAGCCCATCCCCCCCGGCGGAGCGCCTCGCCAAGCGTGACTGCGCCGCGTGGCGGTTTCGTGGCTTCGCCGTCTCCTCCGGTCGGCGGCTTGTCGGGCCGCGGCCACGTCACGATCGTGAGCACGGCAAGCGTCACGATGATGGCGATCCCCACGACGATTGCGGCGATCGGAATGCCTGTCATGCCGACCCGCCTCCAGTCCCGTCCATCACTCGGCGAACCTGTACGCGACGATGCCGGTCGCCGAAGCCACACCCAGCCACGTGTACACATGGCTGGCCCAGTTCGCCTTGCGGAGGAGAGCTGCTCCGAGCCTCGAGCAAGGGTCTACGGTGATGACCGTGCCCTCCACGAAGACGAACCCGAGCACTCCGACCAAGGTCCCCAACACGTACACCGACAGGTGGGCACACGTGAACGGCGTGGCCGGGTCGGGTGCCACGCGCAGGAGAGTCCAGAAGCTCAGCCACAGTGTCAGACCGGTGGAAGGGTCGTGAAATGGTCCGTCCAGTGCCGGCGAGACCACTCCAGTTCGGATGCGCACTCGCCCAGCGCAAGGTGCACCTTGTCGAAACGCCGCTGGAACCATACGGTCAGCCCCAGGATGCCGACGAGCGGCAGCACGACGCCCAGCAGGACGTCCAGCATCGCGACGATGTCATCGTCCAGGTTCAGCGGACTCACGACCCCATCCCCCTCGGATGCGGAGTCTACCACATCCGAAAAGGCAGGGGTCGAAACGACTTCCGCCCCGACGCCAACGCACGCCCGCGTTGGCCGGTCGCCTCCACAGTCCGGAACGCGCGCAGAGGCGTCAAGAACCAGGCAGGGAACCGGAGCGTCTCCCGGTGTTTCCGTGGCGCCCGTCGTACCTCGGATTCCCACACGCCCGCTCGCCTCGCCCCCTGCAGAGGGAATCCCCGAAGTGGTACAATCGAGATCGGGCGGGTTGTTCGAAGGAGGCGGGCATGATTGATCGCTTGCGCTCGCGTTCGTTGGCCGGCTTCACGCTCGTCGAGCTGATGGCGGTCGTGGCGATCGTGGCGGTGCTCGCCGTGGTCGCGACCTTCTCGTACAAGCGATACATGCGTCGCGCCCGGCACCTGGAGGGCTCGGCGTTCCTGCTGGACTTGAAGCTCAAGCAGGAGTCGTACTTCATGACGTACTCCCGCTACCTGTCTTCCGGGACCGACGAGAACGCGTTCTTCCCGGCGGCGTCGGACTTCGACCCCGAGAAGATCCCGGTGCCGTGGCCGGAGTGGAAGTGCGGCGTCACCGAGGACCTCGCGGTCGTCAGGTTCTGCGAGCTCGGCGTCAAGCCGCAGTCCGACCTGACCTACTTCCAGTACGTGACCGTGGGGTGGTCGCCGGGCGTCAGCCCGCCCTCCGGCTACATCAAGGACGCGACCAGGAGATGGTGGATCGCGCGCGCGCGCACGTACCCCGAGAACTCCGACAAGCACTGGATGGAGCTGCGGCTGACCAGCGAGTTCTCGGACATCGCCGAGTTCGACGGGCCGTAGGATCGCCTATAATCCGCGGCCATGCTCGGGTGGCTCGACATCCGCCTGCTGAACAAGGGACCGAGGACGTGGCTCGCCCGCGCGGGGGACAGGCTCCGGCGGATCGGGGACTCGATCCCGCGCGCCGAGATCCCGCCGAAGCTCGGTTTCGGCCTTCTTTTCGCGCTGTTGTCCGCGATTTCGCTGATCCCGCTCTGGTCGGTCCGCATCCCCCCGATGCAGGACCTCTGGCAGCACCTCGCGCTCGTCGACGTCATCCACGCGTACGACGACCCGGGCTCGGTCTACGCGGACTACTTCCTGCTCCCGACCGCGCCGAAGCCGAACCTGGTCTACTACTACCTGACGCACCTGCTCGCGTACCTCGCCCCGCTTGAGGTCGCGAACAAGCTCGTCCTGTCGCTCTACGTGGTCGCTTTCCCGGCGAGCTTCCTCTACCTGCTCGCCTCGTTCGGCCGGTCCCGCCGGCTCGCGCTCTTCGCGTTCCCGCTCGTCTACAACTCGATGTTCGGGTACGGCTTCGTCTCGTTCATCCTGGCGCTGCCGATCCTGTTCCTGACCCTCGGCACGTACCGGCGCTTCGTCGCGCCGCGCGGCCCCGGCCTGAACCTGGCGCTCGGCGCCGCCGCGGGCGTGCTGCTGGCCCTCGTCTACTTCACGCACCTGCACGTGTTCCTGCTCGCCGCGCTGCTCTGCTTCCTGCTCCTCGTCATGCACCGCGACGGGTTCTGGGGCACCCTGCTCCGTGCCGCGCCCTTCGCGCCGGCGCTCGTCTTCTTCGTCCCGTGGTTCGTCGTCTACTTCGTCGAGCGCACCCCCTCGTCGTCCGGCATGACGTTCGGCGCGGTCGGCAAGTTCTTCGGCCCCACGTACTACAAGCCCAGCAGGATCCTCGGCTCCTTCTTCCACTACGTCGGCGACTACTTCCGCGACGAGAGCGACGACTTCCTCTTCGTCCTGCTGATGCTCGTGGCGCTGACCCTGCTGATGTTCCGCCGCGCCCCGGACGTCCCGGAAGGCGCCCGCCGCAAGGTCGGCTGGTTCGACCTCGAGGTGCTGACCGTCGCCGTCGCGGTCACGGTCCTGGTCCTGCCGCAGCACATCGAGGCGCAGGCGATCGTGTCCGCGCGCCACATCCCGATCGCGCTCCTGTTCTTCTTCGGCTGGCTCGGCGCGGACCAGGCGCCCCGCCGCATCGTGTTCCCCGCGCTGACGATCCTGGTCGTGGTCCACATCCTGTGGCTGGGCAACCTCGTCCGCGGCTTCCGCGCCTTCGAGCGCGAGCTGGACGGCTACCCGGCCCTCTTCGAGCGCGTGGAGGGCGGCACGCGCCTGCTGAAGGTCAACTACGGCCAGGAGAGCAACGTCGTCAACCACGGCGCCCTCTGGCACACGCACTTCTTCTTCATGCTCGAGAAGGGCGGCGTCTCGGACGTCCAGTTCGCCGAGTACCCCCACAACCCGGTCCAGTACCGCCGCGGCATGGTCCCCCCCCTGCCCGGCCCGGACTTCTACAACTCCCCGGCCTGGCGCTACTTCGAGTACGTCATGGTCCGCAAGAGCACGTCCCCCGCGCTCCGCCCCGTCCAGGACAGCCTGGACCCGGTCGCGGACGTGGCCGACTGGGCACTCTACCGCGTGCGTCCCGGCCCGGTCCCGCGCCCCCCCGACGACCAGGCGGTTGCAAAAGGGAGGCGGAAGGAGTTGGATGTTCTCGGGGTTCAACCGCCGGGGGTGTCTCGTGGCGCGATTCACGACGCTGTTCATGCCCGTCCTGGCCCTCGCGTACCTGTCCTGCGGAGGGGGATCGTCGAGCCCCTGCTCCGTGCCGGACACGGGGCTTCCCGGCCAGCCGGACGCGACCGCTGACGCCGCGGAGGTGCCCGGCGAGGACGCCCTCGCGCCGGACGCGGACGACCCGGGCGTCGAGGGGGCGGAGGACCCTGGCGGCGCCGACTGGGGCTGGATCGACGGCTACGAGGCCGGCCCGGGCCAGTTCCTCGGCCCGTGTACCTCGAACGACGACTGCGAGACCGGCTACTGCGTGGAGGGTCCGTCCGGCTACATCTGCACGAAGGGCTGCCTCGCCGGGTCGGATTGCCCCCCCGACTTCGCCTGCGTCGGCGTGGTCAACACGTACCCGGACGTCACCTACATCTGCCTGCCGCGGTACTCGAGCGTCTGCCGGCCGTGCTCCACGGACACGCAGTGCAGCGGCGGCGTCTGCGTGGGCGGCCGCTGCACGGTGCCCTGCTCCGCCCAGGTCCCCTGCCCCGAGCCGTATCTGTGCAAAGCGATCGAGGGGCAGGAGGGCCAGTTCTGCGTACCCCCCAGCGGCGCCTGCGAGTGCCTCGAGAAGGACGCGGGCGTCAAGCGCACCTGCTCGGCGACCGACCCCGCGATCGGCACGTGCTACGGCTACGAGACGTGCGACCCGGCCGCCGGCTTCGTCGGATGCGACGCGCTTGCGCCCGCGGAGGAGACCTGCAACGGCATCGACGACGACTGCGACGGCACGCCGGACGACGGGCTGCCCGCGGACCGGCCCTGCGAGCGCGAGAACGCCGACGGCATCTGCAAGGGCATCGACGTCTGCCTGGGCCCGAAGGGCTGGTCCTGCTCGGCGCCCGAGCCTGCCGCCGAGTCCTGCGACGGCATCGACAACGACTGCAACGGCACGGCGGACGACCCGTTCAAGGTCGGCGACAGGTACGCGGTCATGGAGCACTGCGGCGGCTGCGGCATGTCCTGCGTCGGGCTGTTCCCGAACGCGACCATCGCGTGCGACGCCGACAAGGAGGTCCCCCGCTGCGTCGTGACCGCCTGCGCGGAGGGCTACACGAAGCTGAACGACTACCAGTGCGTGCCGCTCGGCTCGACGCTGTGCACGGCCTGCGTCGCGGACGCGGACTGCATGATCCCCGGCGCGCTCTGCGTCGCGCTCCCGGAGGGGAGGTTCTGCGGCCGCGCGTGCGGCAACGACGGCGACTGCCCGGAGGGCTACTCGTGCCAGGCCGCGGGCGGGGGCCCTGCGCAGCAGTGCGTCCCGACCTCCGGCACCTGCTCGTGCTCGGCGGCGAACCCGGGCGTCCAGAAGGGCTGCGAGGTGACGTGGACCCCCTCGGACCCGGGTGCCCCGACCTACACCTGCCGCGGCACGCAGACCTGCGAGGCCGCGGGCTGGGGCGCCTGCGCGTTGGCGGCCGAGACCTGCGACGGCCAGGACGACGACTGCAACGGCCAGACGGACGAGGGCTTCCGCGACCCCGGGACCGGCAAGTACGTCGCGAACGAGCACTGCGGCGTGTGCAACAACAACTGCACGGTCATGCCGGTGACGAACGGCCACGGCGAGTGCGACGCCGCCAAGACCGTCCCGGACTGCAAGCTCGTCTGCAACGACCCGTGGCACGACGTTGACGGGAACCCGAAGAACGGCTGCGAGTGCCACAAGGACGGCGACGCCGACATGGCGGGCGACGGCAAGGACGCGGACTGCGACGGGATCGACGGCGAGGTCGACGCGGGCGTGTTCGTGGCGAAGTGGGGCTCGGACGCGAACCCCGGCAGCATCGACCTGCCGCGCCTGACGATCCAGTCGGCCATCGACCTCGCGGCGACCGGGCCGCAGCGCGACGTCTACGTGGCGACCGGCGTCTACACCGAGCCGGTCGTGCTGAAGGCGGGCGTCGGCGTGTTCGGCGGGTATTCCGCGGACTTCCGCGTGCGCGAGCCGGTCTCCTACGAGACCGTGGTGCTCGGCGGGGCGCCCACGGGGCAGGCGCGCGGCGCGGTCAACGCGACCGGCATCAAGGGCGGCGCGCCCGGGTCCGCCGTGTTCGCCGGGTTCGTCGTGTTCGGCTACTCCCAGAAGGCGCCGGGCGCCTCCTCGTACGCGGTCTGGGTCCGCGACTGCGACGCGTCGCTCGCGATCCGCGACTGCCGGATCGTGGGCGGCGAGGGCGGCGACGGGCTGTCCGGCACGCCGGGCGCGGTCGGGGAGGACGGGGTCGCGGGCGTGGCGGGCGGCAAGGCGTACGACTCCGGGGTCGCGACGTGCTCCTCCGCGCAGCACAACGCCGGGGGCGCGGGGGGGACGAAGTCGTGCGGCACCACGCCCGTGTCCGGCGGCAGCGGCGGCACCGCCGTCTGCCCGGACTTCGACGAGAACGACCCGCCGGACTGCCCGGACAGCGTGTCCCAGACGGTCCAGCCCGTCGAGGTCGGCAAGCCCGGGTCCAACAACCCGGGGGGCGTGGGCGGCGGCGGCGCGGCCGGCCGCGACTCGCTCATCACCTGGAAGCGGCTGGAGCCCTTCGGGCCGATCTACGTCTGCCAGCAGAGCAACGACTACTGCACCGAGGCACTGATCCCCCCCGAGTCCATGGTCGGCGCGGACGGCCAGAACGGCCGGACCGGCGACAGCGGGGCGGCCGGTGCCGGCTGCGCCGGCGGCGGTGAGGTGGCGGCCGGCGAGTGGAAGGTCTCGACGGCCGGCAACGGCCAGGCCGGCACGCACGGCGGCGGCGGCGGAGGTGGCGGCGCGGCCGGCGGAGTGGAGGTCTCGGGCTGCAACAGCCAGGCCGGCCGCAGCGACGTCGGCGGCAGCGGAGGCGGCGGCGGCTCCGGCGGGTGCGGCGCGACCGGCGGCAGCGGCGGCGGGGGCGGCGGCGGGTCGTTCGCGGTCTTCCTCGCGTTCGGCGCGGCGCCCGCGAGCCTCCCCGAGGTGACCGGATGCACGATCCAGCCCGGCCGGGGTGGCGACGGGGGAAACGGCGGCAGCGGCGGCGTCGGCGGCAAAAA
>VGRB01000172.1 GCA_016875475.1 Deltaproteobacteria bacterium | reverse complement strand
CGTTGCGGCCCGGGTTCCCGGCGTTCTCGGGCCGGCGGGCGGACGACCCGGCGCAGGAGCCGGTGGCCGAGGCGTTCGACGCGGGCATGCGCGTGCTGGCTCACGTGCCGTCCGCGGACCGCTGGGGACGGGAGTACCTCGGGGGGTACCTGAGGCTTCTCGCGACCGACCTCGCGCTGAAGGGGCACGAGCCGCAGGCCGCGGCCATGCTCGAGCGGGCGCTGTCGGTGTCGCCGCGCGACCCCCGCACGCTCAACAACCTGGCCGCCCTCCTGAACCTGGCGGGACGCGGTCCGGACGCGCTCGTGCTGCTGCGCGAGGCCGTCGCCGAGTCGCCTTCGTACCTGCGGGGCTGGCGCACGCTCGCGAACGTGGCGCGGGGGATGGGGATGACGGAGGAGGCGGCGGAGGCGGAGAGGCGGCTCCGGGAGTTGATGGAGTGACGGGCCCCAGCCCCGCGGGTACGGGCATGGGCGCGGGGACGGGCACGTGAAAGACCGAGGAGATGAGATGAAACCTGTGGTTGCGATCGTCGGACGCCCGAACGTGGGCAAGTCGACGCTGTTCAACCGGATCGTGGGCCGCCGGCAGGCGATCGTGCAGGACGAGCCGGGGGTCACGCGCGACCGGAACTACGCGGACGCGGACCACTCGGGCCGCGCGTTCGTCGTCGTCGACACCGGCGGCTTCGACCCGGAGGCGAGCGAAGGGATGCTCGCGATCATGAAGCGGCAGGTCGAGATCGCGCTCGCGGAGGCGGACGCCCTGGTGCTCGTGTTCGACGTGCGCGAGGGCCTCGTGCCGACGGACGAGGCGATATGGGACCTGGTGCGGCGCAGCGGCCGGCGCACGTACGTGACGCCGAACAAGGTGGACGGCGCGGCGCAGGACGCGGCGGTCGCGGAGTTCTGGCGGCTGGGAGTGCCGGAGCTGTTCCCGGTCTCCGCGGAGCGCGGCGCCGGTGTCGCCGAGCTGCTGGACCGGATCGTGGAGGACCTCGACTGCCCGCCGGTCGAGGACGAGGCAGAGGAGGCGAAGGGCGCGGGGCCCGCGCGGATCGCGATCGTGGGGCGGCCGAACGTCGGGAAGTCGACGCTCGCGAACGCGCTGCTCGGCCGGGAGCGCTACCTGACGTCGGACGTGCCCGGGACCACGCGCGACTCGATCGACACGCCGTTCTCCGCGGACGGGCGCGACTACGTGCTGGTGGACACCGCGGGCGTACGCCGGCCGCGCCGCGTGGAGCGCGGGGTCGAGCGCCAGAGCGTCGCGCGGACCATCCAGGCGATCGAGCGGGCGCACGTGGCGCTCCTGCTGATCGACGCGGCCGAGGGCGCGACCGACCAGGACAAGAAGATCGCGTCGCTCGTGATCGAGCGCGGCCGCGGCCTGGTGCTCGTCGTGAACAAGTGGGACCTCGTGTCCGGGCCGGGGGCCGGCGACGAGCAGACCCGGAAGCTCCGCGACGAGTTCGGCTTCGCGTCGTTCGCGCCCCACGTGTTCACGTCCGCGCTCAAGGGGCGCAACGTCCACAAGGTCCTGCCCGTGGCGGATAACGTGCGCGCGAACCTGTTCCGCCGCGTGCCGACGCACGAGCTGAACCGGTTCTTCGAGGAGGTCGTGCGGACGCACCCGCCCATGATCGGGGGCACCGGGAGCGCGCGGATCCGGTACCTGACGCAGGCGCAGGTCGATCCGCCGACGATCCTGCTGTTCGCGAAGGGACGCGGCACCATCCCGCAGAACTACCTGCGATTCATCCTGCGCGAGTTGAGGGAGCGGTACGACTTCGAGGGCGTGCCCGTGCGCCTGATTGCGCGGTAGTTTTCCTGTAGACTCGGTCGGCGCTCTCGCGGGACGTCCCGGGATGCCCGGCACCGTGTTCGTCAGGATCGGCGGCCCCTGCAACAACCACTGCGCGCACTGCGACGCGCCGGAGACCGCGAGACCGGACGCCGCGGACCTCGCGAGGATGCTCGCGGCGGCGGCGAGGCGCGGGTTCGACCGGGCGCGGCTGTGCGGGGGCGAGCCCACGGTGCGCGGCGACCTGCCGGCCGTGCTCGGGGCGGCGGCGAAGCTCGGCATCGAGCCGGTGCTCCACACGAACGCGCGCGTGCTGGCGACCGCGGGGAACGCCGCGCGGATCGCGGGGCTCGGGGTCCGTGAGATCGAGGTCCGGCTTTACGGCCCGGACGCGGCGACGCACGACGCCGTGGTGCGCGCCGCCGCCTTCGAGCAGACGGCAGCGGGGGTCCGGAACGCGGTGGCGGCCGGGATCCGGGTCCGGGCGGTCGCGGTCGCGTGCGCCGGGGGGTACGGGCGCCTCGACGAGACCGTCCGCGTCGCGATCGGGCTCGGGGCGGCCGAGGTCGCGGTCCGCTTCCTGGACGCGCCCCTGCTCCCGGCGGCGCGCGCGACCGAGGCGATCGTCGCCGCGATCGACCGGGAGACCGGCGGCCGGTTCCCGATTTGCTGCGAGGGGTTCCCCTGCTGCGTCGTGCCGTCGCTGAAGGGGCGCGAGGGCATGAACCCGCGCCGCGACCCCGAGCTGCGGCCGACCCCGGACGGGATCCGCTGGATCGAGCCGCGGCCCGCGTGGCGATCGCGCCCGCTGCCGTGCGCGCGCTGCGACCTGCTCGGGGGCTGCCCCACGCTCCCGCCCGGGGTCGTCGAGGCGCAGGGCGCGGGCGACCTGTTCCCGCCGGCGCTCTCGCTGCGGGGCGTGACGTTCCGGAAGCAGGGCGCGCTCCCGGGCTTCGCGCTGCCGGCCTGCCCGTACCTCGCGGACCCGTCCGCGGCGAGGCCCCCGATCGACCGGCTGATCCGCGCGCGGGCGGACGGCACGTTCGATCTGTACGCAATGGCGGGGGGGGTCGCGGACCCGATCTCGCTGCTCCAGGTCAAGAACGCGCGCCAGGCGGTCCGGACGTCGGACGGGGAGCGTCTCGCGCTCGACGTCACGTGCCGCGCCTGCCTGCACCTGAGCCGCTGCGCGGCGTGCTTCCGGGACACGGGCGAGCGGCACGCGCCGCCGGCCCCGACGCCCGCGCGGCTGGTTGCCGCGGGGATCGACGCGGACCCCCTCCGCTGGCCGGACCTCGACGCGGGCATTGCGGGCTTCCTCCGGTCGGCGGGAGACGCCCCTGCCACGCTGAACGCCGCCGCGCCGTTCGTGCTCGTGGAGGGCGACGTGCCGGCCGCGCCCGGCTTCGACTCGGGCACGATGGAGCCGTGGGTCGCCTGGGAGGCGATCCGGGCGGCGGCGCCGGCGGTCGGGCTGGAGGACTACGCGCTCCCGATCGGCCGCCCGGGCTTCGAGCTGACCTTCTCGGAGGCCGCGGGGCCGTCGCGCGACGGCAGGCTCGGCACGATCTTCATCCTGAAGTCGTGCACCATGGACTGCATCATCTGCTCGGTGCGCCGGTTCTACGTCCAGCCGTGCGACCCGGCCATGGTGCCCCTGCCCGACGTCTTCCGCTTCATGGAGGAGTTCCGGCTCCTCGGCTTCGACCGGCTGGACCTGTTCGGCGGCGAGCCCACGATGCGGCCGGACCTCCCGGACATGCTGCGGTTCGCCACGCGGATGGGCTTCTACAACGACATGATCACGAACGGCACGCTGCTCACGCCGGCGCTCGCGGCCGAGCTGCGTGACGCGGGCCTGCACCTGTGCATGGTCTCGCTGGACGGCCCGACCGAGGCGACGCACGACGTGATCCGCCGCACGCCCGGCGGCTACGAGCGTGCGGTCGCGGGGATCCGGGCCGCGGTCGGCGCGGGGGGGATGGCGGTCTCGATCGACACGGTCGTGCTGCCGGAGAACGTGGACGAGCTGGTCGATCTCGCGCGCTTCGCGGTCGAGCTGGGCGTCACGACGCTGAACCTGTTCCTGTGCCTGGAGGGCCCGATCTCGTCCCCGGTCCCGCGCCTGCTCGGCTACGACCGCGCGGTCCGGTTCTACGCATCCGACGTCCCGGCGATCCGCGCGATCCTGGAGCCGGCCGGAGTCGCCCTGTCGGTCGCCCCGGCGATCCCGGCGGACCGGAGCGCCCTCGATTTCGTCCGGACGCAGGTCTTCAAGGACCTCTGCGCGGGCGTCTACAACCCGATCTGGCGGCGCAGCGACGTGGTCTGCAAGGCGCCCGAGCAGGAGATCTACCTCTCGCTGCGGGGCGACGTCTTCCCGTGCACCGCGCCGCCGATCCTCGAAACCGACGCGAAGCTGGGGAACGTCTACAAGGACTCCCTGATCCGCATCGTGCGGGGGAGGGCCGCGAGCGACTTCCGCAAGGTGGCGGGCCACGCGGAAGGCTGCCGCATGTGCTGGCGGGCCACGTTCGACCTGTCGGACCCTTCGTGACCCCCGGTGAACCTGCACTGCCTCCGGCGATCCTCCCGCGCGGTTGCCACCGGCGGGCGAAGTTTGGTATTTGGAGGCACCGGTGCACGGAGCAACTGATGCATCACCTGCGGGACTTCAAGAGCTTCCGGGACTCCGGGGTGGATCTGTTCCGTCACTTCGGACTGCTCATTGGCAAGAACGGTTCTGGAAAGAGCAACGCGATCGAAGGAATCGAGCTTCTCGCCGAACTGGCCCAGGGGCGCCCCCTCTACGAGATATCGGACGTTCGCAGGGGGAACGGGAGCTTCCAGGTCCGGGGAGGTCTGCCCGCGTGCTCGCGGCACGGGACGACCGCGTTCTCGCTGGGACTGGCGGGGACGATCGGGTTCATGGGCAGGCCGGAGAGCTTCTCCTACGAGATGACGATCGAGACCCGGGCACAGCCGCGGTTCGCACTCGAGTCTCTCGACGTCGGGAGACGGACGCTCTTCTCGGCGGCGGCGGCGCTGGGCCGACCAGACATGCTCGACGTACGGTTCGACAACTTCGCCCAGGGGGGAAACAAGCCTCACGAAAGCCTTGCCGCGGACAGATCGGTGCTGTCCAGGTACGACCAGTTCACCCTCGAGCGCCCGAAGCTCAGGCACGCTTCGAGGGCAGTCCGGATGATCCGGGAGTACCTGCGCGCTTCCTTCGTCTTCGATCCTCAGCCCAAGCTGATGCGCGCCTACGAGCGCATCGGGAACCGCGTGCTCACCAGGGACGGGTCCAACCTGTCGGCCGTTCTGTACGCGCTCAGGACGGGCACCGAGCAGGAGCAGGCCACTCTGTCGCGGATCGTTGAACGCGTCCGGCAGGTCCCCGAGGAACCCTTCGAGGACGTTGACTTCGTCACGACCGTCCTGAACGACGTGATGCTCTCGTTCACTGCCGGCGGACAGGGGACCGACGCAAGGCTTCTTTCCGACGGTACGCTCCGTTGCCTCGCAGTGCTGACAGCAGTGGAAACGGTCGCCCAGCGTTCGCGGGTCATCCTGGAGGAGTTCGACAACGGCCTGCACTCCAGTCGGGTCGGAGGACTGGCCGCTGCGATCTCCGAAACGGCGGAAAGGCGGCACCTGAGCGTGCTGTGCACTACGCACAACCCGGCGACGCTGAACGCGCTGACTCGCGAACAGCTCGAGGGCGTCGTGCTCTGCATCCACGAAAGCGAGCATCGGGCGTCGCGAATGGTGCGACTGCTGGATCTGCCACGGTCGGATGTCCTCCTGGAACGCGGCGCACTGGGCGACCTTGTCAGCCGTCGGGCACTGGAGGAGCACCTCATGCGAGACTACGAGGCATCGCAGAAGCAGAGGCTCCATGAGTGGCTGGAGTCGCTGCCATGAGCTTGTCCGTCTACGTGATCGACACGAGCTACCTCCTCGAGATCTATAGGGTCCCTGGGTTCTCCGACGAAAGGGATTCGGAGGCAGTCCGCCGGCGGTTCAGGGGGGCGGCGGATGCCGGTGCCCGATTCTACGTGCCAGTCGCCGCGCTCTTCGAACTTGCCGATCATATCGCCGACGTTCGCAACGGCGAGGCCCGACAACGCCTGGCCGACAGGGTGGTAGCCGACATCCACAACAGCCTGCACCACTCTACCCCATGGGTGCTGACCCCACCATGCACGATCGACGACGTGCTGCGCCTGACCAAGGCCTTCCAGCTCGAATTCGCCAAGGCAGGAGTCGGGCTGAGTGACACCGTCGTCATCGAAGAGGCGCGCCGCCTGAAGACCGACAGGTACAAGCACCCGAGTCATTTCGTCCACATCTGGACGAAGGATGGCCGGATGAAGCCGTCGGAACCCGATCCGGAGCCTCGCCCGTTCCTGGGACATCCCTGAATCGCCGGAGGAATCGCGAAAGGCGCGCGTATTGGGTCCCGCGTAGCCCGCGACCGCGTTTTCACGCAGGGCCGCGGCGTGCCGCGCGGGACGCCCGCGGCTCACCGCGAGCCCGCCCCGCAGCCCGGCCGCAACTGCGCCGCCGCGGACGATCGCCGAAGACGCAACGACTCCCCGATGCGGCGCAGAGCCGCGATCCGCGTGTGACTCACGCTGCCCGGGCCGTGCAGCCGGGGCGGGGGCCGCGCGCCGCCGGGACGGCGGACTTCGTCCGACGCCTGCCCCAGCGGCAGGATGGCCGCCTGCCAGGACTTGCAATCCGGCCGCGCAGGTGCTATCAATCGCGCGCTCACACGGCTGGAGCCCCGCCGGCCGCGACCTCGCCTTTACTCGAACCGCACGACAGGTTTGGTCCGACGAGGTTCGCGCGTGAGCGGCGGGGACGGTCGCCTGCTTTGGAGGATGTGCGATGTCGACCGAGAACACGAACTGGTCCGAGGTCATCGACCTCGTCAGCCGCGAGAAGGGGATTCCCAAGGCGGTGTTCATCGAGGCGCTCGAGGAAGCGATCCGCCGCGCCGCGCACAAGGTCTTCGGCGATGAGCGGAACCTCGAGGCGCAGTTCAACCCGGACTCGGGCCAGGTTGAGCTGTTCCAGTACATGAAGGTCGCGGAGGCGGTCGCGAGCCCGCTCCAGGAGCTGTCGCTCGATGACGCGCACCTCGTCGATCCGGAGGCGCAGCCGGGCGACGAGCTGGGCTTCCAGATCTTCTACCTCGAGTCGGACCGCGAGAAGGCCCGCGAAGAGGACATGAAGTTCGGCGACATCCTCCAGATCAAGACGTACCGGCACTCGTTCGGCCGGATCGCCGCGCAGACCGCGAAGCACGTGGTCCTGCAGAAGATCCAGGAGGCCGAGCGGACCATCGTGTTCAACGAGTACAAGGACCGCAAGGGCGAGCTGGTCACCGGCGTGGCGCGCCGCTTCGAGAAGGGCAACGTCATCGTCGATCTCGGCAAGGCCGAGGCGATCCTGCCGTTCAAGGAGCAGTGCCCGCGCGAGTCCTACCGCGCCGGCGACCGCGTCCAGGCGTACGTGAAGGACGTGACGCGCGACCCGAAGGGCCACCAGATCATCCTGTCCCGCACGGACCCGCGCTTCGTCGTGAAGCTGTTCGAGAAGGAAGTGCCCGAGATCTATGAGGGGATCGTCAGGATCACGGCAGTGGCCCGCGAGCCGGGCGAGCGCACCAAGCTGGCGGTCACCTCGATGGACTCGGACGTCGACCCGGTCGGCGCCTGCGTCGGCATGAAGGGCTCCCGCGTCCAGGCGGTCGTGCAGGAGCTGCGCGGCGAGAAGATCGACATCATCCCGTTCTCGATCGACCTCGCCCGCTACGTGTGCGCGGCAATCGCCCCGGCCGGCGTGCAGCGCGTGCTGATCGACGAGAACAACCACTCGATCGAGCTGATCGTGGGCGACGACCAGCTCTCGCTCGCGATCGGCCGCCGCGGCCAGAACGTCAAGCTCGCGAGCAAGCTGCTCGGCTGGAACATCGAGATCCACGGCGAGACCAAGGTCGCCGAGGTCCGGGCGCGCCTGAAGGAGGCGCTCGTCACGATCAAGGAGATGGACGAGAGCCAGGTCGAGTACCTGCTGAAGCTCGGCTACCACTCGCCCGAGAACCTGCTGAACGCGGACGAGGCGGAGCTGGCCGCGATCCCCGGCCTGTCGATCACGAAGGTGCAGGCGATCCAGCAGGTCGCGTACGAGCTGAAGCAGAAGCTGAAGGTCGAGGCGGCCGAGGCGCAGGCCGCGGCCGCGGTCGCGGCGGCGCAGAGCGCGGCTGCTGCGGCGGCGGCGCCGGTGGGCGTGCCGGCCGAGGCGATCGCGGCGGCGCAGGCCGCGGCGGAGGCCCAGGCGGAGGCCGCGGCGGACGAGCCCGAGGCGGCCCCGGCCGCGGAGGAGCCCGCGGCTCCGGCCGGCGACGGACCCGCGGCTCCGGCCGGCGACGGGCCCGCGGCTTCGGCCGGCGACGGGCCCGCGGCTCCGGCAACCGAAGAGACCCCGGCGGCCGAGCAGGCCCCGGCCCCCGGAGAGGGCGAGAGCAGGTGACCGCGCATGGGAAGCACGTGCCCGAGCGGAGGTGCGTCGGTTGCGGCCGGGTCCGGCCGCAGGCCGAGCTGCTCCGGATCGCGATCGAGCCCGCGGGGGGCGTCGCGGTCGATGTCCGGGGGGGCAGGGGCGCGTACGTATGCCGTGCCGCCGCGTGCGCGGAGCGCGCGATCCGTCGCGGCTCCCTGGCACGGGCGCTCAGGCATCCGATTGGTGACGCGGAGGGCCTTCGCGACCGGATGGTCGCGGCCTTCGGCGATTGAGGTGTCCCGATGAGCAAGCGCGTCTACGAGCTGGCCAAGGAACTCGGGATCGACTCGAAGCTGGTCGTGTCGAGGCTCCGGGAGGGGGGGGTCGCGGTGGAGAACCACCTCGCCCAGCTCTCCAGGGAGGAAGAGGACAAGGCGCGCAAGCTCCTGGAGTCCCCGCGACCCGGCGAGAAGTCGGTCCAGAAGGTCGGCAGCACCGTGGTCCGGCGGCGCGCCGGCGGCGACGCGGCCGCAGCGCCCCGCGCCGTGCCGTCTCCGGCCCCCGCGACGGTCGCGCCCGCGGTGCCCGAGCCGGCGCCGGTCGAGGCCCCGGCGGTCGACGAGGCGACCCCGGTCACGGCCGAGGCACCCGCACCGGCGCCGGCGCTCGAGTCCGTTCCGGCCCCGGCCGCACCGACCGCCGAGGAGCCCGCGCCCGCCGCAGCCGCGGCCCCTGCCGGGACCGCAACCACCGCACCCGGCGCGACGGCGCCCGCGGCTCCCGCCGGCACGGCGGCAGCGGCCCAGGCGACGCCCGATTCCGGGATCCCGGGCCGGCCGGTCGTCGGGCGGGCGGTCATCCAGGCCGCAATCCCCGCGAAGCCGGACATCAAGCAGCTCGCGGAGCAGCCGGATCGCAAGGGCAAGAAGCGGCTGGTGTACGATCAGCGTCGCGACGTGATCTCGATCCGTGACTACATGCTCGGTGGCCCGGAGGACGGGGAGGCCGAGCACGTCGAGGTGCGGTCCTCCCGGCGCCGGAAGACCGTGCAGCGGGGCCGCGGGCGGCCGCAGAAGACCGTCCTGACCCTGCCGAAGGAGCAGAAGCGCGTGATCCGCATCGAAGGCGAGAGCATCCAGGTCGGCGAGCTGGCCCACCGCATGTCCATCAAGGCCGGCGAGCTGGTCAAGAAGCTGATGGGCATGGGGATCATGGCCTCGGTCACCCAGGCCATCGACATCGACACGGCGACCATCGTCGCGTCGGAGTACGGCTACTCGGTCGAGAAGGTCGGGTTCGACCCGGCCGACCTGCTGACCGAGGCGCCGGACGACGAGGAGAGCCTCCAGCCGCGGCCCCCGGTCGTCACGATCATGGGCCACGTCGACCACGGCAAGACCACGCTGCTCGACCGCATCCGCAAGGCGCGGGTGGCCGAGGGCGAGGCCGGCGGCATCACCCAGCACATCGGCGCCTACAAGGTGAAGACCCCTGGCGGCGACATCGTGTTCCTGGACACGCCCGGCCACGAGGCGTTCACCGCGATGCGCGCGCGCGGCGCTCGCGCCACCGACATCGTCGTGCTGGTCGTGGCGGCCGACGACGGCGTGATGGCGCAGACCAGGGAGGCGATCGCGCACGCCCGGGACGGCGGCGCGCCGATCATCGTGGCCATCAACAAGATCGACAAGCCGGAGGCGCGGCCCGAGCGCGTGCGCCAGGAGCTGTCGCAGGAAGGGATCATCTCCGAGGACTGGGGCGGCGAGAACATCTTCGCCGAGATCTCCGCGAAGCAGGGCATCGGCATCGAGAACCTGATGGAGGCGATCCTGCTCCAGGCCGAGGTCCTCGAGCTGAAGGCGAACGCGGAGAAGGCCGGGCGCGGCCTGGTGCTCGAGGCTCAGCTCCACCCGCAGCTCGGCCCGGTCGCGACCATCCTGGTGCAGTCCGGGACGCTCAGGACCGGCGACGTGGTGATGGCGGGCCTGACGCACGGCCGCATCCGCATGATGACCGACGACGCGGGCAAGCCGGTGGCGGTCGCGGGGCCGGCCACGCCGGTGCGGGTCGCCGGCCTGAACGTGGTCCCGAACGCGGGCGACTCCTTCGTCGTGCTGCCCGACGAGAAGAAGGCGCGCGAGGTCGCCGAGTGGCAGATGGAGCAGGTCAAGCGGGCGCGCGCCGCGGGCGGCGGGTCGCGCGTCTCGCTGGAGGACTTCTTCTCGCTGGCCCAGTCCGGGTCCGTGAAGGACCTCAAGATCATCGTGCGCGCCGACGTGCACGGCTCGCTCGCGCCGATCATCGACAGCATCGGGAAGCTGAAGCACCCCGAGATCTCGGTCAAGGTCATCCACAGCGCGGTCGGGAACGTGACCGAGAGCGACGTGAACCTCGCGATCGCCGCGAACGCGGTCATCGTCGGGTTCAACGTGACCGTGGACCCGAAGGCCCAGACGCTCGCGGACAACGAGCGGGTGGACGTCAAGAAGTACAGCGTCATCTACGACGTGATCGACGACATCCGCAAGGCCATGGAGGGCCTGCTGACGCCGAAGCTCGTCGAGAAGCTGATGGGCAAGGCCGAGGTCCGACAGGTCTTCGCCGTCTCCAAGATCGGGAAGATCGCGGGCTCCTACGTCACGTCCGGGCACATCATGCGCGGCGCCGACATCGTGCGCGCGATGCGCGGCAAGGAGAAGGTGTTCGAGGG
>VGRB01000171.1 GCA_016875475.1 Deltaproteobacteria bacterium | reverse complement strand
GCTTTTTACGAGGGCGTCAATCTTCACCTGCCCCGCCATCACGTCGTGCGGGAACGCTACCGGCTGCGCCGGCCGGTACCCGACCGCCTCGTTCGACGGCCAGATCGCCCACAGCGTGAAGGACACGGAGAGCGCGAACGCGCCCGCGAGCAGCGCCGCGCCGCGGCGCACGAGACGATCGAACCTCCGGGTGAACACCGTCTCGACCGGTCGTTCCAACCTGCTCTCCCCCGGGCGCGGGCGGCTCGGAGGCCTCCGCGTCCGCGAACATGGGTAACAGGTCCCCCCGTTTCGTGCAAGGATCGCTACCCGCGCACCGGCATGGGAGGCCGATGTGGCCCGGCAATCGACCGGGGGGTGCAAGACGCGACCTTGCACGACGCGCTATCATTCACGCCTGTTTCGGGGGATGAAGAGGAGGTGTCGCGTGGAAAGACTGCTCGGATCGGCACTTGCGCTGCTCGCCATCGGCTGCTCCGTCGGGGGCGGCTCCGGGGACGTCCTCGACGGTCCGGGCGGGGATTCGGGGCCCGGGAAGATCGGCGACGGCTCGACCGGCATCGAGGTCTCGGGCTATCCCGGAAACGCGACCGTCGGCCCGTCCGGCGGGGTCGTGGAGATGCCCGGAGGGCCGGAGATCGGGTTCCCTGCGGGGGCCCTCGGCGCCGACGCGGGGATCGGGATCGGGCCGGCTGCGGACCCGCCGCCGGTGCCATCGGGGTGGACGTCCGTGTCCGGCTGGTACGACGTGGTCACGTCGCGGAGCGGGGTCGTCGCGAAGCCCGGGCTGACGGTCGTGATGGGTTTCCCCGCCGACCCGCCGGCCGCGGCCATCGGCCAGCCGGGCCTCCAGGTCCTCGCCGCGCTGCCCGACCGCGTCGTGGCGATCGACGGGACGTACGACGCGAAGCGCGGGGCCTTCCAGGTGGAGGTCACGGGCCTGCCCCCCAAGGCGGCGTACTGCGTCGCCTGGAACCCCCGCGTGAAGAGGCTGTCGAGCGGCTCGGCGGTCTTCGCGCTGACCGGCGAGGCGCAGTCGCCGCTCGCGGGCGGCTGGGCCTCGACCGACTGGACCATCGACTACGACGGCCAGTCGATGACCGAGGACCAGGCGAAGGACCTGTTGAAATGGGCCAAGGAATCCGCGAAGTTCTACAGCGACGAAGGGTTCAAGGAGCCGACCCTGTACCGCGAGCCGGCCGCGGGCGGCGCATCGTCGTGGCGGATGCACCTGATCGCGGCGCGCAGCAACTACGACCCGAACTTCGAGACGCTCGGCGACGAGGGGGCGCGCGTCCTCGGGCGGCTGAACCTCGACGTGAGCGACGCGGTGCGGGGCGCCTCCGACCCGGGGGCCGGGGGCAAGGCGGTCTTCGCGCACGAGCTGTTCCACGCGATCTTCCAGTCGTACGGCGTCAAGACCGGCTGCTTCGAGTTCACGGACACGGCGGACCCGGCGCAGCCGCGCTACTGCTACCCGAGCGACTCCGGGTTCAACGAGGGCATGGCCACCGCGGTCGGCATCTGGCTGGAGAAGGGCGGCGAGCCGGCGCCGTGGCCCATGGCCGCCTCGACCCTGGAGATGCCGCACGGGCACTTCGACGTGAGCGACCAGGACGCGTCGTACCGGAACCAGGACTTCTTCGTCTACCTGCTCCGGATGGGTGGGATCGGCGCGCTGCGACGGCACCTCGAGACGATCGCGACCGCGGCGACGCCGTCCGGCAGCACCTCGGGCGAGATGCTGGCGGCATACGCGGCGGTGCTCGAGGGCGCGAACATCGGCTGGGACGCGAAGTTCCACGAGGTCTATGCAACCTACGTGGCGGACCGCGGCTACGTGCGCACGTCCGCGGGCCACGTCTGGCCGGACGAGCCGCACGGCGACATCCCCGGCGAGTCGAACGCCTGGGACCCGACCCTGTTCCCGAACCCGGTGAAGCCGACGAAGGACGACTGCAAGGTCACGGAGCAGGGGGCGACGTGCACGATCACGGTCGAGGGCGTCCCGCCGTACGCGGCCCGGGCGGTCCTGCTCGACTTCACCTCCGACGGCCACGTCCCCCCGGGGTACGAGATGGCGGGCCTCGACGCGAAGTTCAAGGCGTCGACCACGACCGGGCAGGTCTCGCTCCTCGTCTATGGCGAGAAGGACGGGAAGGGCTCGGACGAGGGGCGCGTCGGCAGCCTGGACGGGGCCGAGGTCGAGCTGAAGAGCGTGATCAAGGACTGGAACATGGGGAAGGTCTACCTGGTCCACGGCTCCGGCGAGCCCGCGAACCTGACGCTCACGATCACGATCGGGGTGGGCGAGTCGCCGGACGCGTGCAAGGAATGGGCGGACTGGATGTGCAAGTGCAACGCGGGCGGCCAGCCGTGCTGGGTCTACGAGTACGCGACGCAGCAGGCGTGCGCGAACGTACCGGCGGGCAAGACCTGCGACGACGTCTGCACGGAGGGCGTGCAGCAGTACCAGGCCGCGTACGCCGAGCCCGAGGTGTGGGCGGCCATGGGGTGCACCGGGGGGTAGGAATGCCGGCAGCGTTCATCGCCGGTGCCACGGGATACGCGGGCCGCGAGGTGGCCCGCGCGCTCGCGGCCCGCGGCGACGTGCGCACGGTCGCGCACGTGCGGCCGGACTCGCCGCGGCTCGAGGAGTGGCGCGCGCGGCTCGCGTGCATCGGCGTCGAGGTCGACGCCACGCCCTGGGACGCGCCGCTGATGGCCTCGACGCTCGCGACGCTCCGTCCGGACCTCGTGTTCTGCCTGATCGGGACCACGCGCGCCCGGGGCGTGAAGGGGCCCCGCACCCCGGCCGGCCGCCCCGCGGAGACGTACGAGACCGTCGACTTCGGGCTGACGGACCTGCTCGCCCGCGCCTGCGTGATGGCGGGGGTGCGGCCGCGCTTCGTCTACCTGTCCGCGGCCGGGACCGGGCCGGACGCCCGCACGGCGTACGGCCGCGCGCGCTGGAAGGCCGAGGAGGCTGTCCGCGCGTCCGGCCTCCCCTGGACCGTCGCGCGGCCCGCGTTCGTCTCGGGGCCCGACCGCGAGGAGCGCCGCATCCTCGAGCGCGCCGGGGCCATCGTCTTCGACGGGCTGCTCGGCCTCGCCGCGCGGATCGGGGCGCCGGGCCCGCGGCGGCGGCTCGCGTCGATCACCGCGAGCGCGCTCGCTTCGGCGCTGGTCCGGGCCGCGCTCGACCCCGCGGCCGAGGGCAGGACCCTGGAGCGTGCCGACTTGTAGAAGGGCACTCCGCGGCCGCCGCGCACCCGCTTCGCCCCTGCCTACCGCGGCGGTGGTCTTCGGCTCGGCGCGCACGTGCCGTCGGGCGAGCAGGTCGCCATGCCGGGGCACGGCCAGCCGGCCCGGCAGTCCGGGACGCAGGCCTTGGGCAGGGGGTCGCACACGAGGCCGGTCGGGCAGGCGCCGCCCGCCCCGCACGACGGCATGCAGTGGCGCTGGAGGCCCTGGCCGACGCACGCGGTCCCGGCCGGGCACGATCCGGTGCCGCAGAGGGCCGAGCAGAAGCCGCCGGTGCCCGTCCCGCCCGGGCCGCCGCCGCCCATCCCGCCACCGCCGCCCATCGGCGCGAGGCAGAACTCCGACGCGCAGTCCGCGGCATCCTTGCACGCCGCGCCGATCGCGCCGTTCCCCGGCCCGACCGCGGCCACGCAATTGCCGGTCGCCGCCTCGCACCGGCGGTTCGGGCCGCAGTCGAAGCCGCCGTTGCAGTCCGGGATGCACGCGTGGTCGGGGGCGGGGCACACGTACCCCGGCCGGCAGTTCGCGCTCGTCTCGCAGCCCGACAGGCAGAGCGGGCCGCCGGGCAGCGCGACGCAGGTCCCCCCCTGGGGGCAGCCGGTCGGGCCGCACTGCGCGACGCACGCCCCGCCCGCGAACCCGGTCGGCTTGCCGTCCTCGATCGCGGCGATGCACGTGCCCGAGGCGCACTGGGCGTCTTCCGTGCACGGGGCGCCGACCGGCGCGGGCCGGCCCGAGGCCGGCTTGCACTCGCCGGTCGCGGCGTCGCACGCGTACGCGGCCCCGCACGGCCACCCCTCGCGGCAATCCGGCAGGCAGCCGCCGATCTCGGTGTTGCACACGTACCCGACGCGGCAGGACCCGCGCATGCCCGGGTCCGAGCAGGCGGGCACGCACCAGTTCCCGTCGGACAGCTCGGCGCACGACTCCCCTTCCGGGCAGGTCCCCTGCGGGCAGGCGCGCGAGCACGAGCCGTCCGCCCAGCCGGTGGCGACGCCGCCGGCCCGGATCGCGGTGATGCACAGCCCGCCCTCGCACTCGGCGGCGAGCGTGCACGGCGCCCCCGTTGCCGAGGCGCCATGGCCGTCCGCGGGCAGGTCGCCGACCGGACCGCAGGCGAAGAGGAGCATCGGAGCAAGAACGACGACGCCTCGCATGGTCCCGTCCCCCCTATGGAATCAGGCCACGGCCTTCCTTCGCGGCGGCGTTGTCCGGCGCGAACGAGAGCACGCGGTCGAACTCGGCCTTCGCGGGCTGGAACCGGTTCTGCTTGAGCAGGCACCACCCGAGCCCCGCGCGCATCTCGACGTTGCCAGGGAAGGCGGCGAGCACCTTCCGGTACCACGCCTCGGCCTTCTCGTAGCTGCCGAGCATGAACTGGATGTACGCCATCCGGCCCATCACCACGGATTCGCCGGGGGCGGCGCGGAGCACCTCGTCCCCGAGCCGTTCCGCCTCCTTCCACCGCCGGAGCGCCATCAGCGGGAGCATTGCGCCCATCTTCGGCTCGACCGCGGCCGGCTCGAGCGACATCGCCTTGCGGTAGGCGGCCTCGGCCTCGGCGTACCGGCCCGCGAGGTAGAGGAGCCACCCCGTCCTGAGCGCCGCGACGTAGTCCGCGGCCCCATTCGCCGCGACCGCCGACATCCGCCCGATCGCGCCCTCGTAGTCGCCCTTCGCCTCGAGCGCGTAAGACTGCCGGTACAGCTCCGGAACCGAGTCGTCCGCCCGAGCGACCCCCGCCCACGCAACCACCACGATCGCCACCAGCACCATCCCGCTCTTCCCCATCATTCCTGTCCCTCTCTGCGGTCTCCGCGGTCTCTGCGGCGAAGTCCCCCCGGTCCTAGAAACCCGCCGCAACCCCGATCGTCACCCGGTGCGCGGTGCTCACCGTCTCCGGGACTCTCCCCGCCGCGTCCGGCGGCGACCGGATCCCCTCGAGGTCGTAGGCCGCCTGCCCCTTCACCGGCCCCGCGATCGGGAACGTCGCCGCGACCCTCGCCCCGAAGTCGAGCCGGTCCGACTCGAGGTTGTACATCGACGACTGCTCGAGGTCGAGCGGCCTCGCGCGCGGGCCGAACCGCCCCCCGACGTCGAGGCTCCACGCCGGGCCGTGAAACCGGAGCGTCGCGACCCCGCTCGCCCATGCCGTGCCGTTCCCCGCCTGCACCTCCCCCCCCCCACGCACGGCAAGCCACCCCAGCACCGGGAGCCACGCGTCCAGCGTGACCTGGGTCACCCCGAAGTCGTCGTAGAGCGAGTGCGCGACCGAGGCGACGAGGTCGGCCCAGGCCGTGACGCGCGCCACCCCGCCGACCGCGCCGGCGTCCGGGCTCCAGATCGAGGCGGTCGCGGCTGCGGCGGCGCCGGACCCGGACCGGCGGACCGGCGCCCAGTGCGTGTATGCGCCGAACAGCGACACCCCCCACCGGCGCTCCTGCCAGCCCGCCCAGGCCCACGCCTCGTGCTGCTGCACGTCGTCGCGCCGCTCGATCGCGCCGACGTGCAGGAACCGGTAGACGCCCGCGAGCCGCAGCCGGTCCGCGGCCCCCGCCTCGATCGACGCGACCGTGCCCGCGGCCCACCTCCGGGAGGGATGCTCCGCCCAAGCCTGGCCGATCCCGTGCACCGCGGGCGCCACGAACCACGACCGCCCGGCCGCGGCCAGCCCGGCCAGCGCGTCGCGGTTCTCCGGGGCCAGCCGACGGGCCGTCTCGTACGCCTCTCGCGCCGAGGCGAGCCTGCCCGAATTCAGCAGCGCGTACCCGTGGCGCACGTGCGCGACCGCGTCCTCGGGGAAGTCGCGCGCGAGCGCCGCCGCGACCTCCGCGGAGGCGTCCCATCGCCCTTTCGCGGCGAGCGCGTCCGCCTCCGCGAGGCGCGACTCGTAGGAGCCGGCCTGCGCGAGCGCCGGGGCGGCCCCGGACACCGGGACGAGGAGCGCCAGTCCTACGGCCGCGAGGGCGGGGCTACGCATCACGGACCTCCGTCAGCTCCGCGGCCCACGTCTCGCCGCACGTCTGAAGCCGGATCGACGACGGCCCCCGCGCCCGCTCGAACAGCGCCTGCGTCCGGACCCCCGCGCGCCCGAGCCGGGCCTCGCCGGCGACGACCAGCCCGCGATCCGCCGCCTGCGACCGGCACGTCACCGGGAGCCCGTGTGACTCCACGAACGGGTCCGCGAGGTCGGAGAGCCACCCGGTCCACCGGGGCCGGAAGTGGCGCAGGGACAGGACGTCGTCCCAGCTCACCGCCCCGGGCACCTCGAAGGGGACGCGCGGCGCCGCCGCGTACAGCAGGAACAGCGCCCTGCCGCGCCGGCCCTGGTAGTCGTAGGCCAGGAACTGCCGGTTCTGGTTCTCGAAATACAGCCGGTCGTCCCCGTCGGACTCGAGGTAGAGGTTGTTGTAGAGGTCGATCCGGACCGTGACGTCCTCGTCGTGCGCGCGGCCGCCCGGCCCGGTGACGCGGTAGCGCCGCACGCTCCCGATGCGCAGGTCGAAGGCGTCCGCGACCTCCTCGCGGCCCTCCAGGTTGCGCACGACGTCGCCCTTCGCGGGGAGCAGGTACCGGTGCAGCGCCGCCGCGTCCTCCCCCCCGCGCACCACGTCGTAGAACTCCACCTCGCGGGTGGGCGCGCCGAGGCGCGGCGCCGACTGGATCTGGAAGTGCAGGTGCGGGACGAACGACCGGCCGCTGTTCCCGCAGAGCCCGAGCCGGGCGCCGCGGCGGACGAACTGTCCCTCCGCGGCGTCGACGCTGCCGCTCGAGAGGTGGCAGCAGAGCGAGTAGAGGGCGTAGCCGTGCTGGACGAGCACCAGGTTGCCGTACGGATCCGCCGGGTTGCGCTCGCCGATCGGGTTGTCGGGGACGTGGTTGACGACCCGGATCACCGTGCCGTCGGCGGGCGCGCACACGGGCAGGCGCCAGCAGTGGAAGTCGCGCGGCACGCGGCCGTCACCCGTGCAGGCGCGGCCGGCCGCGTCCACGACCTCGAAGTCGAGCGCGTGGCGCCACAGGCCCTGGTGGGTGTGCTCGCCGTCCACGCCCTGGGTCACGGTCCAGCGGCCGGTGAACGGCAGCGCGAGGCGCGGCAGCCCGAGCGAGCCGAAGCGGGCGATGCGCGTCCGGAAGTAGTTCAGGTTCACCTCGGGCGAGCCCGCCAGGAAGTCGACGGACTTCGGCGCCGAGTCCCGCACGCGCTGGCGCATGGCGTAGAGCACGAGGAACATCGCGAGGTTGAAGGGGAGGATGAGCACGGGCAGCCGGAGCGGGTGGAGGAACAGGACGCAGGCGACCGTGACGAGCGTGGTCAGCAGGACGGCGACGGCCGCGAACGCGAACGACGAGCGCTGCGGCACGAACCAGACGCCGCCGAGCGCGATCGCGACCAGGATCGCGTTGTACGAGACCGCGAGCGGCGGCATGGTCGATTCGAACGCGAGCGTCGTGTCGAGCAGGACCCAGGCGATCGCGAACCCGAGCAGGGAGAGCAGGAACGCGATCCGGCTGTAGATCAGAAGCGCCGCGGCGACGAGGGCACCGGCGAGGGCCTCGGGCGCGAAGAAGATCGCTCCGAGCGCGCGCAGGTAGTCGTCGACCGCGGCGGGGAGCCACACGGCGTGCTCGGCCGCTGCGGCGGTCGCGGGCACGGCATCGCGCAGGAACGGCAGGACGGCCAGCAGCAGCCACGTGACCAGCACGAACGGCAGGCTCAGGACCGGCAGGTTGAAGGTGCAGCCGAGCCCGGACTCGAGCGCGGTCTGGAGGAACACGACCGCGACCACGACCACCGGCAGCACGAGCAGGGCCGCGGGGAGGGGCTCGACGAAGGCGCCGACCGCGAGCCCGGCGAGGAGCGGGTTGTAGCCATACATCCCGCGCTCCGCGAGGAACGACGAGAAGCCGGCGAGGCGGACCACCGCCATCGACAGCAGCACCGCGGCGAGGCCGAGCAGGCCGCTCCGGGGCGCGACGAGGGTCGCCGCGAGCAGGAGCACGCCGACCGCGCGGCTGCGCGTGAACAGGATCTCGGAGTAGGAGGACAGCGCCGCGTCCGCGAGCGACGCGACGCCGCTCCGCGTCACGAGAGCCAAGGCGGCACCTCCTCCTGCGCGAGCAGCGTCTCCACGGTCTCGCGGCGCCGCAGCGGTGCGACGTCGCCGGTCCGCGAGACCATCACCACCCCCGGCCGCTCGGTGATGAACTGCATCCACTGCGTGACGTTGTAGGCGCCCACGTTCCGGATGACCAGGAGGTCGCCGGTGGCCATGGGGGGGAAGAGCAGGTTGTCGCGGATCACGTCGATGTTCATGCAGAGCGGCCCGTAGACGACCGTGGGCTCCGGCGTGCCCGAGAACTCCTGCGCGGGCACGATGTCGTGCTTGTACCAGAACGACGTGAACAGCAGGTTCGCGCCGGCATCCACCACGAGGCTGCGGCGCCCGTCGGGCAGGCGCTTGTTCGCGTGGACCGTGGTCACGAGGCTGCCGGCCTCGTCGACGAGCGCGCGGCCGGTCTCGAGCACGAGCGCGGGCTCGCGGCCCGAGGGGGCCTTCAGCGCGGCCATCCCGTCCGCCACCGCCTCGGCATACTGCGCGAACGACGGGGTGACCTGCTCGCCCGGCAGGTACTGCGCGTGCAGGGTGTTGCGCGACGCGAAACCGCCGCCGATGTCGACGTACTCGACGAACGTGCCGAACTCCCTCGCCAGCACGTTCGCGAATTCCGCGAGCTTCGCCGCCTGCTCGCGGTAGGCCGAGACGTCCTGGATGAACGTGCCGAGGTGGCAGTGCAGGGCCGCCACGTCGAGCGCGTCCCCGGCGCGGATCCGGCGCACCGCCTCGATCGCCTGCCCGTTCTCCAGGTTGAACCCGAAGCGCGACCACGGCGGGGCGCCGGTGACCGCCATGTTCAGGCGGATCGCGACCTTCGGGCGCACCCCGAGCCGGCGCGCCACGCCCTCGGCGGCCATGACCTCGTCGAAGTGGTCCAGGTGGACGCGGGCGCCATCGGAGAACGCCCGCTCGAGCGCGGAGTCGGGCTTGTACGGGCCGTTGAACAGGATCCGCTCGCCGGCGATCCCGTTCCGCCGCGCCTTCTCGTATTCCATCGCGGACACGACCTCGGCCCACGCCCCCTCCCGGTGCAGCGCGCGGCAGATGCCGTCGAGGTAGTTCGTCTTGTAGGACCACGCGATGCGGACGCGAGGGAAGCGGAGCGAGAAGGCGTCGGAAAGCTCGCGGTAGCGAGCGACCAGGGTCCGCTCGCTGAACACGAACAGGGGCGAGCCGAAGCGCGCGACCAGGTTCGGGACCGCGACCCCGTCGATGTGCGTCAGGGGCCGCATCGCCTGGACCCGGGAGAACTTGTTCATCATCCCCGACACGTGCCGCACCAGCGTAGGCCGCTCATACTTCGGCACTCCCATCTACCGCCTCCTCCTCCCGGTGCTCCTGACCGTACCCGTGCCCGTGCCCGCCTTCCCGCCCGTGCCCGAGCCCGAACCCGCCCTGCCCCGCGCGCGCTCGGCCCGCGGCGCAGCCTCCGCCGAGGGCCGCCCCGGAGTGAACGGGTCGGGCGCGCGGGGCCCAACCCCCACCACCCGCACCAGCTCCCCCGCGGTCGCCATCCGCTCGAAGTCCTCCATGCTCGCGATCTGGTCGATCGAGATCCGCACGAACATGGTCCCCGGCTTGAACTCCGGGAGCGGGCCGACCGCCTCCCCCAGCGCGAGCCGCGCGACGGCCCAGGGCAGGTTCTGGCCCGCTCCGGCCGACAGGTACGTCCACGCCGGGAAGCGCGGGTTCACCTCGATCAGGAGGTAGCGGCCTTCCTGCGTGCGAAGCACCTCCAGCTCGCAGGGGCCGCGCCAGCGGCTCGCCTCCATGAAGCGGCGGGTCGCCTCCAGCAGCATCGGGTCCATGACCGCGACGCCGGCCCACCCCTTGCCCTTGTCGGTCAGGAACGTCTTCTTCATCGGGACCGCGCCGACGAGCCCGCCCGCGCCGTCGCCGACCGCGACCACGTCGTATTCCTCGCCCGCGTGGTACTTCTGGACGATGACCGGCACGCCCCACCTCGCCGTGGTCTCGTGGAACGCGAGCAGGGCCTCGTCCAGGCTGTGGGCGACCTTGGCGCCGTAGAAGACGCCTTTGATCATGAAGGGATACGGAATCTCCTCGTGGATGCGGTACAGATCGGCGGACGTCGAGACGACCCGCTCCTCCGGCACGTCGATCCCGGCCTTGCGGCCCAGCTCGGACAGACGCGTCTTCGATCGGAGGTCGAGCTGCTCGCGCGTCGGCAGGTACATGCGGATGCCGAGGCGCTTCAGCTCGGGCTGGATCGCGATGAACGCGGTCAGCTCGGAGTCGAGCGTCGGGATGATCACGTCGAGCGGCACGCGCTCGTGCACGTACTTCAGCCGCTCCAGCAGCGCGTCCGCGCCCTGGCTCGGGTACGGGACGAGGAACGCCCCCCACAGCCCGATGTCGCGCGCGTAGATGCCCGGGTCGAGCGTGTCGTAGGCGAGGCCGACCAGGCGGCCCCGGAACCCCGGCGCCTCGCGGAGCGCGCGGATGACCGACACCCCGGGGCCGGGGTTGTCCGTCGCGTTCAGGCCGGTGACGGCGATCGTGAAGTCGCGTCTTGCCACGGCCCTACTCCGATGGGTTCTTCGGCAGGATCCCCTGGTCCTTGAGGAGGAGCAGGAACTCGCGCACGTCCCGGTCGAGGTCGTCGGAGGGACCGACCTCGAAGCGCTTCGCCAGCTCCTT
>VGRB01000170.1 GCA_016875475.1 Deltaproteobacteria bacterium | reverse complement strand
CGAACTCGCCGGACGAGCGACCCTCGATCCAGTCCCAGTCCGTCTCGTCCGCCCTGCCCTTCGCGACGCGCGCGAGGAACGGTCCGAGCAGCCTGTGGTCCCCGAGGCAATCGCGCCAGGCGGGCCGGGCCGCGACCTCGCGCACGAAGCCGCGGAAGTCGTGGGGCACCCCGTCCACGTCCGCGCGGAAGCCCCGCACGATGCGGCGCCACGCCTTCTTCGGGAACGCGGCCGTGGCCTCGGACGGGTCGAACCCCGCGGCGGCGACCGCGTACCCGGCGGCCGCGGCGTCCTGCTCCAGGTAGCGCAGCAGGTGGCTCTTGCCAGCGCCGTAGGCGCCCTCGACCAGCACCGCGCCCTCGGCGTGATCGCGCAGGAACGTGCGGATCGCGGCGACCTCCTCCTCGCGCCCGACGGTCCACTGCACGATCTGCGAGGCCGGGACGATCCCAAGCCGGAACGACTCCAGCACGGTCGCGTCCTCGACCGGCCGCTCCTCGCGGTTGGGGCGCCACACCGGGTCTCGACGCGCGCGCGGGCGCCCCCCACCCGCGCCCTCGGCCGGCGGCGTTGAGGCCGCCGCCGGCCGCCCGGACATGAATGGGGCGGGCGCGGGGGGGGGACGCCGAGAATCCCCCAGCATCCGCAGGATCGCCTCGAAGGACGTGGAGTGCCGGTGGGGCTGTGCCGAAGGGGACGGCGACGTCCCCCCCACCAGCCGCAGGCCGGTCCCGGTCGGGACCAGCGCGTGCGCGTCGAGCCACAACGTGAACACGCCGAACGACACGCGGGCCTGGCGGCCGCCCATGCGCGTCGCGGTTACGGTCCCGCGGCCGTACGCGCGGTGCACCACGACCTCGCCCTTCTCGAGCGGCATCAGTCCTGCTCCTCGTCCCCGGCGGGCGCGTCGCCGGGCTCCTCCGCGGTGGACAGCATCCGGCGCGCGAACGCCTCGTCCAGCTCGACGTTGCGTCCGAGCCTCATCGCGTGCAAGGCCCTGACCATGGCCTGGACGAAGAGGCGCTTGTACCCGATGTCGCCGAACGCGCGCTCGGCCGCGGCCGCGGCGAGCAGGCCTACCAGCTTCGTCCGCCCCTCGAACGGGACCTCGGTGCGGTAGGCGGACTCGTAGACCGCCGCCAGCTTCGACCCGATCTCGATCATCAGCGCCCGCGGGTCGCGGACCAGGCGATCCAGCTTGATCTTGACCCCGGTCGGGTTCGTGAAGTCGAAGACCGTCTGGATCCGCTGGCGCAGGGCCTCGTAGGCGGGCGAGCGGCCTTCCGTCAGGAACTGCTCGTTCGGGATCGCGTAGAGCACCATCACGTTCGCGAACGCGGCGGCGCCGCACTGGTCCACCAGCTCGCGCAGGTTCCCGAGCATCAGCTCCTTCTGGCGGCTGGTCATGGCGCCCGCCTGCTCCGCCTCGTCGAACAGGATGACGAGCCCGCGGAAGCGCAGGTTGCGCACGAACGTGACGAGCGACCGGATCGTGGCGAAGGCCTGGCCGCGCTCGATCGGCTGGAGCAGGCCCATCTGGCGGTGCCGGACCCGGTCGTAGCCATCCACCGACAGGAACTGGATCGCGGAGTCGAAGCGGTCCGGGTCGTCGTCGGCCAGCGCCTCCAGCGCGAGCCGCACCGCCCGGCCGAAGTTCGGGTTCTCGACCCCGCGGACCGCGTCGGCCGCGACCGCCTTCACCCGCTCCGCGCGCTTCTTCTCCGGGACCTTGTCCGCGGCGAACGCGTCCATCAGGTCCGCATAGACGCCCTTCAGGAACGCGCCGAGCCCGCGGTCCGCGCCGGACAGCAGCTCGTCCGGGGACAGCGGCCGCATCAGGTTCGCCGCGATCGAGTGGTAGACGCGGTCGAGCCGGTGGAACGGCGTGGATTCCTGCGAGAGCGGGCAGTACGCGACCAGGTACTCGTGCTTCCAGGCCAGCTCGCGCACGCTGTAGAGGAAGTGCGTCTTCCCGCCGCCGTACGTGCCTACCACGACCTTGAACGATGCGCCGCCGTCGCGGATGAAGGTGCGGAGGTAGTCCTCCTCCAGCACGCGCAGGTAGCCGTCGAGGCCGGCCGAGAAGAACTGGAACCCCCACTCCGGGGGCGTGCCGGTGGACCCGACCACCTCGATCACGTGCCGGGCCTGCCGTGCGGTCAACGCCTCGATCATGCTTCTTTCCGTTCCCCGGCGGCGGCGCCGCGGGCCGACTGCCGGGCCCGCGGGCAGGCGCCTCGCCGCGTCATGCGACCTTCGCGAACAGCGCCGTCGCGTAGTTCGTGCCGTCGCCGCTGCGGCCCCGCGGCACCCACAGGTGATCCTCCGGCCGCCGCGTCTGGCTCATCGTGGCCACGTCCAGCCGGAACTCGCGGTCGCCGACCCGGCGCGCGGCCAGCCGCGACAGGTCGCAGGCGAACTCCACTCGCCCGTAGCCGTGGAACGCCTCGCGTCGCGGGTCGGCCAGGAACGCGGCCGACTGGCGCGCGAACGCGACCTCCGCGAGCAGCGCGACCAGCGGCACCCGGCTCCCGTCGGGCAGGCCCGCCCGCGCGAGCGCGACCCGGAACGCGCCGAGCAGCGCGGCCAGGAACGCGGCCTCGTCGAACGGCCCGCCGAGCAGGGCCGAGTCCAGCTCTGACACCTTCGCCGCGATCGCGCCCGCCTCGAGCGGGCAGGCCGCGAGCCGCGCCTTCTTCGGGCCGAGCCAGACCGTGCACCCGCCCTTGCCGCCGAACGCGAACTCGAGCGTCAACGCGCCCGCGCGGAGCTGCGGCAGGTTGCCCTCGACCTCGATGCCCTGCTCGCGCAAGGCGGAGGCGACCTTGCCGGCGAGCAGCGCGCGCTCCCGCTCCAGCTCGGCGCGCGCCTCGGCCGCGATCGCCGAAAGCCGGCCGGACAACCCCGCGGCCGCGGCCTCGATCCCCTGCAGCCCGCCCAGCGCGGCCGCCGCCTTCTCCGAAACATCCGCGACCGCGGCCGGGTCCCGCTCCCCGGCGCCGAGCGCCTTCGACGCCTTGTCGAGCGCCTTGCCGGCCGCGGCGACCGCGCGTGCCGCCTTCCGGAACCCCGCCAGATCCTCGTCGAAGCCCAACGCACGTCTCCCGGACGCAGGGGCAGGCATCTTAGCACACGGCCCCGGACCGGACCGCGCCGTGGTAGGCTTCCGCCAGCGGAGGCCACGGGTGTCCCGGTCCGTCGTCCCGATCCTGGCGATCCTGCTCGTGACGGCGGCGTGCACCGACTCCGCACCCGTACCCGTGCCCGACCCCGCGCCCGAGCCGCTGCCCGACCCCGCGCCCGAACCGGCAATGGATGTCTTCGAAAGTCCACCGGAACAAGCACCGGAACCCGAGCCTGAGCCCGTGCCCGAGCCCCTGTCCGAGCCGCTGCCGGAACCGGTCGCCGAGGCCGCGCCGGAGCCCGCGCCCGAGTCGGAACCGGAGCCGGAACCGCAGCCCGAACCCGAGCCGCAGCCCGAACCCGAGCCCGAGCCGCAGCCCGAACCCGAGCCCGAGCCGCAGCCCGAACCCGAGCCCGAGCCGCAGCCCGAACCCGGGCCCGTACCCGACGAGCCCGACGTTCCCGAGGTGATCGACGACACCCCGGCCGACGTCCCCGTGGAGCCCACGTGCGAGCAACTGTGCACCGCGGAGGAGCTTGCCGGCCCGGTCTGCGCCGAGGGGTTCCAGTCCTGGCCCTCGCTCTGCGCGCACAAGTGCGCCTCGGGCGCAGGCGCCCTGCTCTACCCGGCCGAGTGCCGCGACGCCTGCCGGGTCGCCCCGGGCGCCCCGCCCGAGGTCGGCGGCGCGGTGCCGGGCTTCGTCTGCAGGGACGTGAACACGACGTCGGCCTGGGCCGGCCTCGCCGTATCGGACGTCTCCCTCCGCGAGCTGGTCTGGATCGCCTACACCGGGTCGTGCGGCTGAGGCTCCTGCGGGGCGCAGGCTGCGCTCCTCCAGGCGCTGGTCGTGTCGAAACCCGCGTGGGCGGGGAAAGTGGTCGCGATCCTGATCAACGCGGACGGGTCCGCGGCGACCGTCCAGGCCTGCATCGACAAGACGACGATCCCGATCCTCCAGGACGCGTCCGGCGCGCCGATGTGGAAGGGGCTCGGCATCTCGTCCGGCAGCTTCCTGCTCGTGGACGCAGCGGGGATCGTCGCGGCCGAGTGGCAGGGCACGTTCGAGTCGCTCGGACCGCAGATCGAGGCCGCGATCGACGCTGTTGTCGGACCGTAGTGGCGCCCGCATCGATTCAACCGGCACCCGGCCGGTCGCGGCCGGCCAGATCGCGGGTCAGTTGTTCAGCAAGCTCGATCGCGGACAGGACGAACGCGGCGGCCGTGCCGACAGAGACCCTGCTCTCCGGAAAGTCCTCCCGGTGCTGCCCGAAGTCGCCCACGGACTGCAGGTGGTCGATAAGCAGGTAGGTGGGCTTCGTAACGAAGCGCGCGACCCTTCGCACCCGGTCCGTGCCGGTCGCGAGGTTCAGCAGGCCGCACTGCGCCCCGTACCTCCGTGGGATCCTCCCGGAGTCGTCGCTCCACTTCACCCCCGCCTGTTGCCACTCCGCGATCCACTCCGCCGGAAGCGGGTTGTTGCGTCCGAACTCGGCGTCCCACACCAGCGTGAGCGCACGGGTCGCGATGCTCCGGACCCACTTGAGCGAGGTTTCGGGACTCGCACCCAAGTCACGTACGGCCCCCTCGACGCAGGAACGCAACTCGCGGTCAACGTCCGGACCCAGCACCTGCGCCGTCCGGAGTTCCAGGACCGCGCGGATGTTGCTGTCGTACCTGTCGGGCGCTCCGAACAGCCTCCTGATGTCCGCAGCCGCGGGCGCCTGCTGAGCCGCGAACCGGGTCATCAGCCTGCACGACGGGCGCATCCGGTTCCCCGAGATGCGTCCGAAACCGCGGGATTCGAGCACCCGGCGACGGCCATCCGGCAGTTCGGCCGATGGGATCCCATCGGCTTCGCATTCGGCCAGAGCACCGAGGTCGGCCCTCAACTCCACACCGCAGTCGCCCCAGAGCATCTCCAGGAGCTGCCTGCGTTCGTCGAGGATGGCGTCGGCCTCGCGATCTACGTCGGACTTGGTGACAGGCGCGTCGCTCCCCGATTCCGCAAGCCGCTCGAGCAGGGCCGCGGCCAGCACCGGGACCCCGCCCGACCAGTTGGCGAGTTCCTTGCGGGCCGCACCATCCACCCCGCGGCGGTCCTTCAATAGCGGCTCGATCAGCACGTCCCAGTCCTCCTCTTCGAATGGACCGACGCCCACTGGCGTGTCGAAGAAGATCTCCCAGAAGTCCGAGGTGCGGGACTCCTCGGTCTTGCAAAGTTCCCGGAGCGGCCGTCTGCTCCCGGTCACGAGTCGGAGACTCCCCTTCTGCCCGAGCGACCGCAACTGGTCCCATAGGGTCCGGGTGATCCCCGTTCCCGCGAGTACGTGATCGAAGCCGTCGAGGACGATCAACAGACGGGCCCCCTGTCCGTCGAGTTCCTGGAATGCGAGGTCCAACAGCTCGTGCAGGCAGGGGTCGTCCAATTCGATGAGCCCGGCAACCTCGGGCCGCACCCCGGCCAGCGCGGACTTCACGACCTCCCCGAAACGCCTCCTGAGGTCACGGTCGGACGCCGGAGGCGCGTGCCGCAAGTCGACGTAGCCGGCCGTGACGTATCGGGGAGATCCCTGCGCGTGCCTGAGGGCAAGGCCATGGAGCAGCACCGACTTCCCGTACCTTGCCGGGCCGACCACGGAGACATGATCCGGCGACGGCTTCAGGATGTGCCGCTCGATCTGCTGCACGAGGCGGACCCGGCCGAGCATCGCGGGGACCGACGCGCCCAGGACCTGGTAGGGGTGGTTCATGCGACCTCCTCCAGCGCCTCCTCACGGGCGCGCGCTGCAGCCTCCTCGACGTCGATGGCGGTCCTCAGCCACAGCCCGAACAGCGGCACCGCGATGCGGTATGTGCCTCCCCGGTACGACCGATCGAACTCCAGCAGCTCCAACTCCCGGAGTTCGTCAAGGTCGTCCCCGAGCCGGCTCTTGCGGGGAGTCGGGACGCCAAGCATCTCGAGCCTGGCAGACAGCAGGTCGAGCCCGACCGGGTCGGGGTCGTCGGAGAGACGGTCGCAAAGCGCCAGCACCAGGCGACGGCGGTGGGTTCCCGCGTAGTCCCACAGCGTCCGCAAGTGTTCGTTGTCGCGCACCATTCCCGCCGCGGCGTCCTCCACGTGGGCGAGCGTGATCGTGCGCTCACCCGAAACGGCCGCCATCTCGAAGACCCGGTTGCAGAGCGACTGCACGAGGAAGGGCTGGGCCGCGCACAGGTCCACCACCCGATCCCTCGCTTGCGGTAGGTACGAAAGCCGATTCGCGACCGGCTCCGTCACCAGCCTCCGGGCGTCCTCGGTCGGCAGGGCGCTGATCCCGATCGGGTGCCCCAGCCCGAACAGTACGGACCAGTACTCCTCGCGCATCCGCTTGAGGCGGCGCGACCCGGTGAGGATGGCCGACACGCCCCGGCAGTGCTGCAGGAGGTGGCGCAGATTCTCGGGAACCTGGGGGCTGGTGAGCCCCGAATCGATCCCGTCCTGCAGCTTGTCGAACTCGTCGAGCATCAACAGGATGCGCCGGGGTTGCGCTGCTTCCGTCGCCGCCGCGAGGTACCCCTCGAACGTCTCGAAGGGATGGTCCCCAGCGAACGCCCGATCGAGCGCATCACGGAACTGCAGCTTGAACGGGCGGCCCGCGGCCGGGAGCGCCTCGCCGGGGAACCACGTGTCGAAGCCCGCATCGTGGATCTCCCACCCGATCGTCCGGGCCAGCAGCCGGTAGATGTTGCGAGTCGAGATGCCGGCGCGCGACTCGTCCCCCTCCGCGTCCTGGAACGAGCAGTACACGGGGATCCAGCCCGGCAGCACGTCCTTCTTCCGCAAGTACTTCAGGATCGAGGTCTTCCCGGTGCGACGGTTCCCCTCCAGGAGCACCACGTTCGCCGAAGCCGTGGGGCCAAGCTGCCGTCGGATCCGGTCGATGATTCCAGACCTTCCGTACAGCATCTCATCGCGCTCGACCGGGCTTCCCACGATGTAGGGGCTCGGGCCGAGGTCGCCGGACATGACGGCGTCTCGCGTGGTCCGGACGAGCAGGTCGACGACGTCGCGACCGCGTACGGGGGTGCCGTCGAGCCGCGTCGCGGTCCAGGTCACCTCTACCCGCAACGTCGGATCAGCGCCGGTGGCCGTGAGCGTCAGCGGCACCTGTGCGCTCGCGCCTTCCGCGAGGAACGGCAGCGCGAGTTCGCCCGCCCGCGGGTCGGTCGTCACCCGGAGCGAGCGAAGACCTGCGCCCCCGTCATTCCGCAACGTCAGGCGCACCTCGGTCGGCACCCCGACAACGACCGACTTCGGGTCGGCCTCGACCGCGACCTTCTCGTGCCGGAGCACGTCCTGGATCGCGGGCTCGATCAGCTCGAAGAGCGCGTTCGTCACCGACGCCAGTCGGAGCGCGAGTGCGCTTCCGTCGGGTTCCAGAAGTCGCTGGACCGAGAGCGCCGCGGCCTGCGCCTGAACCAGCACCGACAGACGGGCGGCGCCGCTCGGGATTGAGTCGATGTCCGCGAGCAGGTCGCCCAGACTCGCCGCGACCAGGACCCATGACTCCAAGTCCGGAGCCACTCCAGTGGGCACCTCGTGGATCCCATGAGCGATCCGATTCCTGAGCTCGCGCAGGTGCGCGAGTTCCCGAGCAAAGGCGGCGAGCGCCCGGATTGCGTCCAGCCCGTTCGTCCGCTCCGCGCTCAGCGCGACTACCCCCGGACGCTCGGCCCAGGCCGCGAGCGGATCAGCAGTCCCCTCGGTCGCCACGTGAACGAGCAGTGACAGGGTGTCAGTCTCCGGTCCTGCCCTGCGCAGGACAGCCTCCTGCACCGCAATGGGCGGGGACGGCATCGGCAAAGACGCGAGCGTCCGCAGGGACAGGTGCTGGATGGTCACGCCGCGAGCATGTCCCGTCATCCATCCCTGGTAGGCCGGAGAGCGAAGCAGCGCCGCGAAGAAGCTCGGATGCATCTCGCTCCGAAGCCGAACCACTGCGATGCTCTTCGACGCGATGCATCCCTCGGTCCCGGCGACCTCCGAGATCACGCCTATCCGGCCGACCGATCCCGACAGGGTGACCACCAGGTCCCCGGCACGAAGCCGCTGATCGTCACGGACGTTCCGCGTGGCCTCCGAAGTCAAGGCCAGTTCGGGCGCGCGCGCACCCGTCGGTGCGAAGTCCCCGACCCTGAGCAGGCCGATCGCGTCGACGCCCGCCTCCCGTCGCCCGATCGCGGTCTTCCGGTCGTAGGACACCCCCCGGAACAGCTCGCCGATGTCCCTGAGCGCGACCACGGGAAGCGTCGGGTCTGCGGCTCGCAGTCTCTGAAGCGCCGAGTCCAGCTCGACACCCGCCGGCCGCCGCGCGACCAGCTCGTGGTCGCGCCGAGCCAGATCATCGACCGAAGCATCCCAGGACCAGGCCGCGGGGCCGCCCTCGCGGACCGCGGCGACCACCTCGTCGGGGGATCGTGGCCCGGCTACCTGGACGAACCGCACGCGCCCCGCCGGCTTGGCCCGCGAGAAGACCAGGAGACTCGCGGGGATGCCGGTGCACGGCGCGAATGCCCCCTCCGGCAGCGCGACCACGGCCTCCACGCGATAGTCGTCGAGGAGCGCCTTCCGGACCTGCCGCTCCCCGCCGGTCCGGAACAGGGCGCCTTCCGGGAGCGCGACCACGGCCCGGCCCCCGGGCCGCAGGCTCGCCATGACGTGCTGGAGGAAGAGCGTCTCGATACCGGCGTTCGGGACCGGGTACTGGCGAGGCCCCGGGCCGCTCGTGCGCGCCCCCCACGGCGGCGACGCGACGATCCGGTCGAACCCCTCGGACGCCGGGTTGCGCGGGAGCGGTCTCTCGAGCGCGTCGCCCAGTTCCAGGCCCGGCTGGTCCTCGCCCGCGAGGACCAGCCGGCACAACCCGATCGAGAACGCCCCCCGATCGATCTCCACGCCGAACGCGTTGCCAGGCGCGCGCGCCCGTGTGCGACCGCGGGCGCCGGCCGGGCCCTCCCTTGCCGCCTCGGCCTCCGCCGCCCGCAGCCCCCGCACCGCCCGCAGCAACGCGCCCCCGTGCCCGAAGCACGGGTCGTACACGCGGTCGCCCGGCTGCGGATCGAGCAGGCGAACCATCAGGTCGGCCACCGGGTCCGGCGTCACGAACTGGCCGCCGTCCCTCCCTCCGGTCTCGCGGGCCTTCGCCAGCACGTCCTCGAAGGCGTCAGCCGCGGCAGCGCGTCCCGGCACCGTGCCGAAGTCCAGGGCCGCCGCCCAGGCCGCGAGGTCCGCAATCCCGCGGGCCGCACCCGCGACGACCACGGGGGCAACCGCCGACGCATAGCCGCCGATCCGCCCGCCGCGACCCGGCCCACCCTCCGCGAGTTCCCGTACCCCGGCCAGGACCACGGCTTCGCTCGCGTCCGTGCCCGTGCCCGTGCCCGTGCCCGTGCCCAACGCCGCCCACGCGGGCCGCCGCAAGGCGGAAGGGAGGAACGGGGAGAACGGCGTCTCGTCGAACGCGGCGACCGCCTCCTGTTCCGCCTCCTGCCAGGCGGCCCACCGGAGCACCACGAGACCCGCCAGCGCGGCCAGCCGGTCGCCCACGGGCGGCGCGCTCATGTGGGTCGGTGTCGTCGCCTGGGGCATCGCGCCTCGTTCCATCGGCTACAACTCGCCCGCGAAGGCCTTGCGGAGAACCGCGGCCCGCAGGGGGTCCAGCTCGGATTGGCCGTCGTCCAACTCCGCGAGCAGCCTCGCTGCACACTCGACGGTCACGTCGAGCGAATCCGCGATCCGGCGCTGCTCCGCGAGCCCGGGGACCGGGATCTCCAGGCCGCAGACATCCTTCTGGTTGATGCTCGCCTGCTGGATGACACGGGCCTTCTGGCGGATCTGCTCCCGGCACTGCGGCGAAGCCAGGAAATGGAGCACGTAGCGGGGGTCCGCCTTCCTGGCGTCAGGAGCGAAACGCATCATGTTCGACTCGAAGACCGTGTCCTCGTCGAGTGACGCGATCAGGCATGCCTTGCCCACCACGTCCAGGCTTCCGTTCACCCGGTTCACGACGATGTCGCCTGAGCGGAGGAGGAAATGCTCCCCCTCGCCCGGATCCAGCCGGACCCGCTTCAGGACAATCCCTCCACGCAGGACGTCTCCGCACCCGAAGTTGTTGATCCTAAGGATGGGAGTGCCCGTCCCGTAGTGCTTGGAATGTTTGTACAACCCGTTGTCCGGTCCCGTCGCGATGAGACTGGCCAGAGGCGCCCGGCGGGCCGACACACCAAACGCCTCGAAGCGAGCCGCCTGGGCGAGCGCGGCGGCCTCCGCCAGGGACGCCTGTCGCAGCCGGCGCGCCTCATCGATCCGCTCCGTGCACTCGCGGATGCGGGCCACGATGCGGCGCTGCTCGGCGAGGGGGGGGATCGGCAGGACCGACGTGAGCACATCCCGGTCCGACACCCCGGGGTAAGTCGCCCCACGCATCTTCGACGTGAGTTGTCCGACGAAGTCATCGGATAGCGCACCGTAGAAGACCCAGTCCGTCAGGACCTCCGGGCCCGGCCGCAGGACGCAGAACCCGGTGGAGCAGACCTGGCCATCCAACTCCGCCGTGACACGGGCGATCGACCGCAACCCGGGCCGAGTGGTAGCGACGATGACGTCTCCTGTTCGGATGCGGCGGCGGGCCCGCGAGGGCGCATCGGAGCCGGGCAACTCGCGTGCGTGGGTGATCTCGAACCGCTCGTTCGAAACCGAGGAGATGTCGACGTAGCGGAAGGGCGAATCCGGCGTCCTCGACGGACCGACGGACTCCGTGGGGATGCAAACCTCCCCGACAGGACGGCACGCCCACGGGGTTGCGGGGAACGGCGTCATCGCCCCCCCCCCACCATCCCCGCAAGCTCGTCCAGAAGCTCGATCACCCGCTCCTCCTTCGCCCGGATCGACTGGACCAGTTCCGCC
>VGRB01000169.1 GCA_016875475.1 Deltaproteobacteria bacterium | reverse complement strand
AAAAGCCTCTTCGGCTTCCTCGGACCGAACGGCGCGGGCAAGACGACCACGTTCTCGCTGCTCTGCGGCTTCGTGCGGCCGGACGCGGGCACGGCGACGATCCTCGGCGAGCCGCTCGACCGGTTCGTGCGGTCCCGGGGCCGCATGGCCGCGCTGCCGCAGGACGCGCGCTTCCACCCGGAGCGCACGGTCGCGGACTCGCTCGCGTTCCTGGCCGAGCTGACCGGCCTTCGCGGGGACGCGGCGCGGCGCGAGGCCGATCGCGTGATCGAGGCGGTCGGGCTCGGCGACGCGCGCGGGGTGCGCGGCAGGGCACTGTCGCACGGCATGAGCAAGCGCTTCGGCGTCGCGCAGGCGTTCCTCGGGTCGCCGGAGCTCGTGCTGCTCGACGAGCCGACCGAGGGGCTCGACCCCCGCAACGCGCGGACCGTGCGCGAGATGATCCGGTCGCTCGCGGGCCGGTCCACGGTCGTCGTCAGCAGCCACAACCTCGCGGAGGTCGAGGACCTGTGCGACCGCGCCGCCATCCTGGATCGCGGCAGGCTGGTCGCGGCCGCGACCATGGCGGACCTCACCGGCGCGGACGAGCAGGTGATCGTGACGCTCGGCGCGCCGCTCGCGAACGCCCAGGCGGTGCTCGCCGCGGCGGCGAAGGCCGTCGAGACGTCCGCGGACGGCCTGCGCCTGCGCGTCCGCCTCCGCGTCACCCCGGGCACCCGCCCCGAGGCCGCGATCACCGAGACCCTGCGGGCGCTGATCGCCGCGGGCGCCCAGGTAGGCTCCGTGGTCCGCGGCCGCTCGCTGGAGGAGCGGTTCCTCGAGCTGACCTGAAACGCGCTATCCTTCACGCCGTCGCAGGGAGGTCCCATGGGCGGCGATCCGGTGTCCCGCAGGCGGTTCCTGGAGGAGGCGGTGAAGGGCGGCGCGGTGCTGGCCGCGATGCCCCTGGTTCCCGGCGCGTTCGCCCACGCGGGCGAGGCCCTGGCGCGCGGCGGGCCGCCGGGCGTCGGGGGCGCGGTCGGACCCGGGCCGGACGCGGACACGGCGCGGCGCACGCTCGAGCGCGCGATGAGCCGCGGCGGCGACTTCGCGGACATCTACTGGCAGCGGCACACGCTCCAGTTCCTGGACCTGGAGGACGACAAGGTCGGCCGCGCCGGGGTGACCGTGGAGATGGGCACCGGCGTGCGCGTGGTGAAGGGCGAGCAGACCGGCTATGCCTACACCGAGGAGGCGACGCCGGAGGCCCTGCTCGCGGCGGCGGACACGGCGGCGCTGATCGCGTCCGGACCCGCGGGCAAGGTGGCGGGCCGGCTCGTCCCCGTGGAGGTGCCCGGGCGCTACGAGGCCCGCACCGCGATGACGGACGTGGACGTGGCGCGGAAGCTCTCGATCGTGCAGCGGGCGAACGCGGCCGCGCGCAAGGCCGACCCGCGCGTCGAGCGCGTCCAGGTCGCCTTCCAGGACGTGCTGGACGAGGTCGCCGTCATGACGAGCGACGGCCGCGTGGTGCGCGACGTGCGGCCGCGCGCGGGGCTGTCCGTGAACGTCGTCGCCGCGTCGAACGGGCGCCGCGAGCGCGCGGGCTACCACCGCGGCGGCCGGCGCGGGGACGAGTACTTCACGGACGGCGTGGTGACGGCCACGGCCGCGGAAGCGGTCCGCCGCGCGGTCGTGCTGTTCGACGCGGTCAGGCCGCCCGCCGGGTCCATGCCGGTCGTGCTCGCGCCGGGCTCGTCGGGCATCCTGCTCCACGAGGCGATCGGGCACGGGCTGGAGGCCGACTTCGCGCGCAAGCACGTGACCGTGTTCGCGGATCGGGTGGGCCAGAAGGTCTGCTCCGACCTCTGCACGATCGTGGACGACGGCACGGTCTTCGGCGACCAGGGCCAGCTCCGCGCGGACGACGAGGGCACGCCGGGCGAGCGCACCGTGCTGATCGAGAAGGGCGTGCTCCGGACCTACATGCAGGACCGGACCAGCGCGGCGGCGATGGGCGCGCGGCCGACCGGGAACGGCCGGCGCGAGTCCTACCGCCACATCGTGGTCCCGCGCATGCGCACCACCTACATGGAGCCGGGGCCCCACTCGAAGGACGAGATCGTCGCGTCGGTCGCGCGCGGCGTCTACGCCGTCGCGTTCTCGAACGGCCAGGTCAACATCGGCGGGGGGGACTTCTCGTTCTACCTGAGCCTCGGATACCTCATCGAGAACGGGAAGATCGGCGCGCCGATCAAGGACGTGAACCTGATCGGCAACGGCCCGGAGGTCCTGTCGCGGGTCACCATGGTCGGCAACGACGTGCTGATCGAGCAGGGCGGGTTCGGGTACTGCGGCAAGCGCGGCCAGCAGGTGCCGGTCGGGTTCGGGCTGCCGCACGTCAAGGTGTCCGAGATCGCCGTGGGCGGCGTCGAGGGGAGGAAGGCATGAGCCGCGACGACGTCCGCACGATGCCGGTGGAGAAGGCGCTGGACGAGGCCGCCAGGCTTCGGGCGTCGGGCGCCTTCGCCCGCCTGACCACGCGCAGGTTCTTCGAGTGCGGTTTCAAGAACGGGGAGGTCGAGACGCTCCAGCAGTCCGCGAACGTCACGCTCGACGTGCGGCTGTTCGTGGACGGGCGGTTCCTCGAGGCGTCCACGTCCGACCTCGCCGGGGTCCCGCACTTCGTGGGCCGCTGCATCGCGGCCGCGCGCCTGCTGGACCCGGACGACGCGCGCCGGCTGCCGGACCCGGAGTGGACGCGCGTCGCCGGCGCGGACCTCGCGGCGTACGACGCGGACGGCGAGGCGGTCGGCCGGGACGCCCTGATGGACCTCGCGCGCCGCGCCGACGCCGCGTGCCGCGCCGCGTCCGCGGACGTGTTCCACGCCGAATCCACGCTGTCCCGCGAGCGGTTCGAGGTGAAGGCCGCGTCGACCGCGGGCTGGAGCGGGTCGTACCGCGGCACCTCGTCGTTCCTGTCGGCGCGGGCGTACGTCCGCGACGGGGAGCACAAGAAGCAGGTGGACGGGTCGGTCCGGTCGGGCCGGCGGCTCGCGGACGCGTCCCGGCCCGACGAGGTGGGCCGCGAGGCCGCGGAACGGGCGATCCGGGCGCGCGGCGCGGGTCCGATCCCGACCGGCACCTGCGACCTGGTTGTCGAGAACCGCACGGCCGGGTGGCTGATCCACCAGCTTTCCGGGCCGCTGTCCGGTCGCACGCTGCACCGCGGCCAGTCGTTCCTGGCCGGGCGCCTGGGGCAGCCGATCGCCGCGCCCTGCCTGACGATCACCGACGACCCGCTGTTCCGGGGCGGCCTCGCGTCGCGCCCGTTCGACGGCGAGGGGCTCGGGTGCCGCACGCGGCCGGTCGTCGAGAAGGGCGTGCTGCGGTCGTTCAACCTCGACACGTACTACGGCCGCAAGCTCGGCATGACCCCGACCACGGGGGGGTTCTCGAACGTCGTCGTCGCGCCGGGGACCCGGCCCCCCGCGGCCATGGCGGGCGGGATCGAGAAGGGCCTGTGGGTGACGCGCTTCCTGGGGGGCAACTCGAACAGCCTTACCGGGGACTTCTCCGCGGGCGTCGCCGGGTTCCTCATCGAGAAGGGCAAGGTGGGTCGCCCGGTCGCCGAGGTCAACGTGGCGGGCCGCCTCCAGGACCTGCTCCTCGCGGTCGCCGAGGTCGGCGACGACCCCTACCCGTACTCCTCGATCCGCATGCCCTCGCTGCTCGTCCGCGGGATCGCGGTCTCGGGGACGTGATCAGGGCGCGGGGCGCAGGCGCAACCGCGCCCTCCCGCGTGACCACGCGGTGTCCGCGCAGGGGCCGGCGTGCTACTCCTCCCGCGTCCGCGAGGGGGTTCGGCCATGCACGTCCGATTCGTGACCCAGCCGTTTTCGGACGGGTTCGATCTCCGCGACTTCCTCGAAGCCGGCCTTGGTGACGGGATCGACGAGATCCTGGTGGTTGTGGCCTGGGTCAAGCGAAGCGGAATCGAGGTGTTATCGGACGCGCTTGTCCGATTCCGGAAGCGCGGCGGTCGGGCAACGCTGCTCGTGGGCATCAGTTCCGGCGGGGCGACACTCGAACGACTGTCGGACGGCTCGTTCCGGCTCATCATCGACCGCGGTCCCACAGGCGAATGCCGTTGACGCCGGAGGACGGACCAGTGGAATGTCGCACCCGTGAGGCAACCTGGGCTCGACGTCGCGGGAGTCCCGCCGTTCGCCCTGACGCAAGCGGCGGAGGGTCCCCGGGGTGGGCCCGGGCGGTTCCGGTTCGAGGAGGCAGGTCGCCATGAGCGCTCTTCCAGGGACAATCGTTCCGGTGGCCCGGCGAGCGGTTTCCTTCCAAAGGCAGACGGGTGCGTACTACACGTGCCCGGAGGCGGCGCTCGCCATGGCCGAGTGGGTCCTTGGAAACGGGGCACGGACCGCGCTGGAGCCGAGCTTCGGCGACGGTGCCTTCGTCCATGCACTGCGCGCGGCGGCCGAGAAGCGGGCTGGGGGCGAGGTCGAGGTGTTCGGCGCCGAGCTGGTGGCCGAGACCTACGACAAGGCCCTCTCCACCTGCATCCTCGACCCGTCACACGCCCATCTGGGCGACTTCCTCGCTTGGGACGTCCCGACCGTGGACGCGGTCATCGGAAACCCGCCCTACGTGCGGCTGCGGAATGCGGCAAAGGACCAATGCAGCCGGGCGCTCGCGGTGTCCGCGCGCGAACTAGGGGCGCCGATGGAGACGGGGGGCAGCGTCTGGATGCCGTTCGTGCTGCACGCCGCGCGTGCGCTCGCAAGCGGCGGCCGCATGGCGCTCGTACTGCCGTTCGACCTCACGTACGTCCGCTACGCTCGCCCGCTCTGGCGCTGGCTGGGGGCGGCGTTCGGCGGCCTGCGGCTGGCGCGAGTCCACCAGCGCATCTTCCCGGAAATCCTCCAGGATGTCGTGGTCCTCTACGCGGACCGGCGCGGAGGGCAGACGGATCACGTCCGCTTCGACGCGTTCGCATCGGTCGACGACTTCCTGCACGGGTCGCCGCTCCACCGTTCCGACGTCAGCATCGCCGCGGTCGGGGGCGGCGAGCGCGCCTTAATGCGTGCGCTGCTTCCCTGTGAGCTTCTCGCCGACCTGGATGGTCCGCTCGCGAGGGCAAGCGTCCCCGTCCGCAGCCGGTGCGCGTTCAACATCGGCTACGTCTAGGGAAACAGGACGTTCTTCCATCCGAGCCCCGATACCCGGGTCACGTTCGGTCTGCCGGACGCGTCGCTCCGACCGACGCTCACCTCCAGCCGCCGGATGAAAACCGTGGGCCTGCGAACGTCGGCGGTGGACGAACGAGCCGCTGACTACCTGTTCTACCCGGAGAGTTCGCTTGCACTGCGGCCCGGCGAGCGGAACTACGTGGCGCACGGCGAGGCGAACGGCGTCCACAAGGCGTACAAGTGCCGGGTCCGCGAGCCGTGGTACATGGTGCCGGACGTGCGGGTTCCGGACCTGATCCTCTCCGTGTTCAGCGAGCGGCCGGTGCTCTCGAACAACGACGGCCGATTCGTCGCCTCGAACAGCCTTCTCTGCGGCTTCCTCAGGTCGGGGACTGCCGAGGACTTCGCGGCTTCGTGGTACACGTCCCTCACGTTGCTCGGTTGCGAGTCCGAGGTTCACGCCCTGGGGGGCGGCGTCATGGTGCTGGTCCCCAGGGAAGCCGGGAACATCAGGATCGCGAACCCGCACCGTCATCCGCCGAAGCATCTCGGGAGTTTGGCCGAGTGCCTCGCCGACGGCGACATCCGAGGGGCCTACGAGCGCGGGGACGAGGCCATCCTCCGGGGATGCATGGGCCTGTCGAACCAAGCGATCGACCGAATTCGGCAAGGTGTCGCCATCCTGGCGCACTGGCGGACCTCGGCACGAGGGGGCGTTCAGGCGTCGGCCCCCGACGACTCCGAAGTCGGCAGGGACGCACCCTGAAAGAAGTCCAGAAAAAGGCCTCGGTCCGAGAAGGTGGTCGCCATCCTCGACACGAAGGTTGAGATCCGCAAGTCCGCGGAGCGCGACGCCGGCAGCGGCGAGGCGAAGGCAAGCACCGCGAGGCTCGCCATCCCGACCCGCACCACGGCCGCCGTCCGTCGCATCCCCCCACCTCCTGGGCCGGATGGTACGCCCGGAGAACGGGCGCTTCAAGGACGAGCGCGCCGCGCCGAGGCGCGAGCGACGGCGCGGAATGCTCGAGGACGTGATTTGCTATGATTCCCCGCAGGAGGGAAGCAGGATGAAGCGCATCCGAATGCCGCTGGTCGCCGTGTTCGTCGTGATGGGGTGCGGGACGGGAGACACGGGAGGCGCGGCCGACGCCCCCCCCGTGGGCGACCTGCCCGCGGACGTGCCCGCCGACCTCGTGCCGGACGCCGCCGCCGACACGCCCGGGGACCGCTCCCCCGACCTCGCGCCCGACCTCGCGCCCGACCCCGCGCCCGACCTCGCAGCCGACTTCGCACCCGATCCGGCCGCCGACACGACGGCCGACACGGCCGCCGACCTCGCGTCCGACGCGCCCGCGGAGGTCCCCGCGGACCTGCCCGCGGAAGTCCCCGCGGACACCCCCGCCGACCCGGTTGCCGACACGGCGCAGGACGTGCCCTCGCTCCCCTCCGGCTGCTGCGTCGAGAACCAGGACTGCCCGAACGGCCAGACGTGCGCGCACGGGCACGCGGGATCCCTCCCGGGCCTCGGCGTCTGCGTGGCCCTGGTCATGGACGCGGGCCGGTGCTGGGACGACGAGAACTGCGGCCCCGGCTGGGAGTGCCACGGCGCCGGCTACTGCGGCTGCATGGTCGATTGCGACCTCGCGTGGGAAGGCCCCGGCATCTGCGTCCCCCAGGGCGCGGAGTGCGCGGTCGTGAACCCCGCGTTCGTCGAGGAGGTCTGCGGCGCCGCGAGCGTGGTCGTGTTCGACGGCACGAAGTGCGTCCGCACGTGCCCGGGGTGTTGCGGGTGCGAGGGATTCTGCGACCTGACGTTCGACACCGTCGAGGCGTGCGAGGCGAAGTGCCCCCCGAAGCCCTACTGCCAGCCGTGGGAGGGCGACTGCCTGGACGTGATTCCGCCGTTCCCGTACTGGGTGTTCAACGGCACCGAGTGCGAGTACGTGGACTCGTGCGACTGCGGGAACTGCCAGAAGTTCCTGTCCTTCGAGGCCTGCGAGTCCGCCTGCAACGGCTGCATCGGCCATTCCCAGTGCGGCGCGGGCGAGGTCTGCCTCGGGTTCCAGGAAGGCCCGGCGCGCGAGTGCGGCCTCTGCGACGAGCCCGAGCCCTGCCACTGCGCGATCCCGCCCTGGTCCGCGGACCGCCAGTGCGACGACGATTACGACTGCCGCTCCCAGATGACGTGCGGCGACGGCTGCGACGACTGCCCGCCCTGCCCGCGCTGCCACAACGGCTGGTGCGCGTGGGAGACCTTCCAGGTCGTCGAGTGCATCTGCACCGGCTGCGCGTGACGACCGTGCCCCCGGTGGCCCCCGACCAGTTGACGCAACCGCCCATTCGCCCGACAATTCCACCGGTCCCCCGCTCGGAGACGACCGTGGAAGCCGAGGTCCTGAAGCTGCTCCAGGCCGTGCAGTCCGGCGGCATGACCGCCGAGGCCGCGCTCGCACAGCTCCGGACCCTGCCCGCGCGACAGCTCGGGGAGGTGGTGCACGACTCGCACCGCCCGCTGCGCCGCGGCGTGACCGAGGCCGTGTTCGCGCCCGGCAAGTCCGACGTCCAGCTCGTGGACGCGGTCAAGGCCGCGCTGACCGGCGGCGAGAACTGCCTCGTCACGCGCGTCGCGCCCGCCCAGGCAGCGCTGCTCCACCAGTCGCTCGGCGGCTGGGACGTGTCGTACAACCCCCCCGCGAGGATGGTCACGATCATCCAGAAGCCCGTCGCGGACCTCGGCCGCGGCGAGGTCGTGGTCATGACCGCCGGCACCTCGGACGTGCCCGTCGCGGAGGAGGCCGCGGTCACGTGCTCCACGCTCGGCAACCGCGTCCGGCGCGTCTTCGACGTGGGCGTGGCGGGGATCCACCGGCTCCTGCCGCACCTCGACGCGATGCGGGACGCTTCGGTCATCGTGGTGGCGGCGGGCATGGAGGGCGCGCTCCCGGGCGTGGTCGCCGGTCTCGTCGCCTGCCCGGTGATCGGGGTGCCCACCAGCGTCGGGTACGGCACGGCCTTCGGCGGGGTCGCGCCCCTCCTGTCCATGCTGAACTCGTGCTCGGGCGGCCTGCTGGTGGTCAACGTGGACAACGGCTTCGGCGCGGGCGTGGCCGCGACGCTCATCAACCGCAAGCGGCCCTTCGACGGCGTGGTCGCGGTCGAGCCGGACATGCCCGAGCCCTCCCCTGCGAAGGTCTGACGACCGCTCGCCCGGAGTCCTCCCTTGGACCGCATCCTCCACATCGACGCGCCCGCGGGGATCGCGGGGGACATGACGCTCGCGGCGCTCCTGCACGCGGGCGCCGACCTCGACGCGGTCAGGGACGCCGTTGCGCGCGTGGCGGGCCGGGTCGTCGTGATGGACGTCGAGCCGTGCGCGGCCGGCGCGGTCCGCGGCCTCCGCCTGCGCGTCGCGGTCGAGGACGAGGCGCACGAGCGATCGGCACGCGGGATCCTCGACGCGATCGCCGCCGCGGGCCTTCCCCCCCCGGTCGCGGACGCGGCCGCCCGGGTGCTCCGCCGTCTCGCGGAGGCCGAGGGCGAGGTCCACGGCGAGCCCGCGGGCGAGGTCCACTTCCACGAGGTGGGCGCGCTCGACTCGATCGCCGACGTGGTCGGCACGGCCGCGGCCCTGCACTCGCTCGGCGTGACGCGCGTCACCGCGTCGCCGCTCCCGCTCGGCCGCGGGTACGTCGGGAGCCGCCACGGCGTGCTCCCGCTGCCCGCGCCCGCGACGCTCGCGCTCCTGCGAGGCTGGCCCGCCTACGGCGTCGACCTCGAGGGCGAGACCGTCACCCCGACCGGCGCGGCGATCTGCGTCGCGCTCGCGTCGCCCGGGCCCATGCCGCCGATGCGCATCGAGTCCGTCGGGTGCGGGTTCGGCACCCGGACGTGGCCGGACGGGCGCCCGAACTGCGTGCGCGCGGTGATCGGCGTGCCGGACGAGCGTACCGGCGCCGGGGTCGAGTGGGAGGTCGCGGCGAACATCGACGACATGACGCCGGACGCGGCCTCGCACCTCGTCGAGGCCCTGTTCGCGGCGGGCGCGGTGGACGCGTGGGTCACGCCGATCGTGATGAAGAAGGGGCGGCCCGCGTGGACGATCCACGCGGTAGCGCCCGCGGCCGCGCGCGAGGCGGTCTGCTCCGCGTTCTTCAACGAGTCCACGACGATCGGGCTCCGGATGCACGCCCTCGACCGCGTGAAGCTCGCCTACGAGGTCCGCACGACGACCACGTCGCTCGGCCCGGTGCGCGTCAAGGTCGCGTCGCGCGGCGGCCGCGTGGTGAACGTGTCCGCGGAGTCGGACGACCTGCGCCGCATCGCGCGCGAGCGCGGGATGCCGCTGAAGCGCGTCCGCGAGGTCGTGGCGAAGGAGATCGGATGACCGGCCACGCGCTCCCGCGCTGCCCGTGGCCCGGGGACGACCTGATGCGCGCGTACCACGACATCGAGTGGGGCGTGCCCGAGCGCGACGACCGCGCCCTGTACGAGAAGATCTGCCTCGACGGGTTCCAGGCCGGGCTGTCCTGGGCGATCATCCTGAGGAAGCGCGAAGGTTTCCGCCGCGTCTTCGACGGGTTCGACCCGGTCCGCGTCGCCGCGTGGGACGAGACGCGCGTCGCCGCGGCGCTTGCCGACCCCGGCATCGTGCGGAACCGCGCCAAGGTCGCGGCGACCGTGGAGAACGCCCGCGCCTGGGTGCGGCTCGCCGAGGCCGGGACGCGCTTCTCCGACCTCGTGTGGTCGTTCACGGACGGACGCCGGATCGTGAATGCCCGGAAGGCGATCGGCGAACTGCCGGCCGAGACCCCCGAGTCCCGCGCCATGGCCAAGGGGCTCGCCGCGGCCGGCTTCAGGTTCTGCGGTCCCACGATCTGCTACGCGTTCATGCAGGCGATCGGGATGGTCAACGACCACCTGGTGGGCTGCTACCGGTGGGGCGACTTGCAGGGCTGAGCCCCCCCCCCGCGCCGGGGCTCGGGTCGCGCGCAGGATGCTGCGCGCGACCCGCCGACATGAATGGACGCCCCGGCGCGGGGGGGGCCCGCCGCGCGCCCGTCCCATTCGTCCGGGGCGGTCCGCGGCGGCCTCACCGCCGCGGACCGAGGGCGCGCGGCGGCACAGGCTACCCCACCACCACCCGGTTCCGCCCCCCGTCCTTGGCCGCGTAGAGCGCCGCGTCGGCGACCGCGATCAGGTCCTCGCACGCCCGCATGGTCCCGGTCAGCGCGCCCACCCCGATCGACACGGTCAGGCGCAGTCTCGCGCTGCCCGCGGGCACGGTCGCTGCCTCGACCAGCGCGCGGATGCGCTCGGCCACGGTGACGGCGCCGTCCGCGTCGGTGTGCGGGAGCGCGACGGCGATCTCCTCGCCGCCGTAGCGGCCCGCGAAGTCGTACTCGCGGAGCGCGCGCCTGACCGTATCCGAGATGAAGCGCAGGGCCACGTCGCCCGCGAGGTGCCCGTGCTCGTCGTTGACGCGCTTGAAGTGGTCGGCATCGACCATGAGCAGCGCGAGCGCCGCCTTGTACCGGCGGCAGAACGCGATCGACCCGGCGAGCTGCTTCATGAACGCGGGCCGGTTGTAGAGCGCGGTCAGCCCGTCGTACATGGCGTCGCGCGCGACCGCCTCGCGCAGCCGGAACTGGTGCACCAGCAGCGCCGCGGCCTCGCAGCAGGTGCGCACGCCGTGCACCACGCCCTCGCCGTCGAGGTCGCCCCGCGCGAGCACGATCGCGCCGAGCGGGTCGCGGCCGAGCTGGATCGGGTGGACCAGCACCGGGTCGCCCGCCGCGACCGGCAGGTCCGCGCCCTCGCCGAGGACCCACTTCATCGACGGGAGCCAGCGCGCGGTCGTCGGCACCGTAGCGCCGCTACGGATGGCCCC
>VGRB01000168.1 GCA_016875475.1 Deltaproteobacteria bacterium | reverse complement strand
AAAAGCGCCGCGGACACGTGCGACATCGCGTCGTCCGACCGCAGCAGCTCGAGGAGCTGCTCGGAGTCGCGCGCCGGATCGATCAGCGCGTTGAAGAACCGCGCCCCGTACAGCCCCTCCCTGCCCCCGGTGAAGCGCAGGCGCCCCCCCGCGCCGACGAGCAGCGTCAGGTCCCCCTTGCGGAGCGCGTCGGTCAGGAGCGAGACGGATCGCCCCTCCCCGTGGAGCAGGCAGGGCTTGCCGTGCAGGTCCCACGCGAGGTCGAGCGAAAGCTCGGCCGGCGACGACGTCGAGACCTCGCCGCCGCTCCAGCGACCCCGCAGCGTGGTCCCGCCGGGCAGCTCGATCCGCCGCCGGTCCAGCTCGGCCTCCGCGTGGCGCAGCAGGATCTCGACCGTTCCCGAGGGCGTCACGACGAGGCCGTCCAGCCCCCCCCCGCGGACCCGGACGGTGCCGCCGCCGCGCGCCGAGATGCGCGCCTCCACGCACGTCCGGAGCACGTCGTCCTCGATCCGCAGCTCCGGGATCGGGGACACCCGTGCCTCCAGCCGCTGGGCGACCCCGGCATCCGCCTCGAACTCGACCTTCCACGTGCCCCGCCCGGACCGCGCGATCGACCCGCGGACCACGCCGCCCGTGACCGCGCACCACAGCCCGCCCCCCGCGCGGCGAAGCAGGTCCTGCTCGGGGAGGGCGAAGGCGGCCGAGAACGAGCACGACGTGCCGGTCCTGCCTCCGCGCGGCGGAAGGGATGCCGGCCACTCGTCGAGGTGGATCCGCTCGCCGTCCCAGGCCGCGGCGACCGTGCCGTGCAGCTTCACTTCCTTGATCCGGACCTCGACGGCGGTCCCCCCCGGCGCCAACGGGTGCGTGGTGCGGCCCGTCAGCCGCGCACCGGGCAGCAGCGAGCCGCGCGCCACGCTCGCCCGCGCCGTCCCCGTGACCCTCCGCGCCGGCGCCAACCCGGGCGTCTCGAGGTCGATCCGCAGCGCCGCGTCGAGGTCGGCGGTAGCCCTGCCCCCCTCCCCCGCCACCGACAGGCCCCGCGCCTCGACCTCGACCCCGTCGTCCGTCCGCCTGACCGACACCCGGCCGGACACCTCGACGCCGCCCGTGAGCGCCCCGTCGGCGTGGAGCCGCGTCAGGTCCCCGAGGACCGCGTCCGCGACGATCGCGGGGGGGTCGAACCCGGCGGAGACGTCCGCGTCGGCGTCCGCGAGCGCGTCCAGCAGCACGCGCGCGACCGCGAGCGGCCTGACGAGGTCGCCGCGCACGCGCGCGGTCGCAACCGGCTCGGGCGACGCCAGCCGATCCAGGGAGGCGTGGAGATGCGGGAGGACCTGCGACGGCAGGACCACGTCCCAGAAGGGGTAGGTCACGCGGTCCAGGATGCGCACGTGGCCGCTCCACCCGGCGGCCAGCTCCCACTGGCCGCGGAGCGACGACCAGCGCGGCCGCGCGGACACCCCGGACAGGAAGACCTCCCCGGGATTCGTCCCGGCCAGCGTCTCGAAGCCGCCCCCGTCCCCCCCGGGGCCGACGAGCCGCCGGACCTCGACGAGCGCGTCGACCACGTTCGGCAGGCGGAGCGGGGGCGAGAACTCGACGCGGACCGACCGGACGACCGGCTTGCCGCCGCGACCGCCCGGGGGCGCGCCAATCTCGATCACGCCGCCCGCGGCCGCACCCTCCGCGACCTCGACGACGAACGGCGGCCCGCCCGCGAGCGGCACCCGGTGCGCCCCGGGGCGCAGGCGCGCGCCGAACCGGAACGTGCCGGACCGGAGCCCGGCCGCGGCGGCCCCCTGGAAGACCACGCGGGTCCTTCCGGAACCCCGCTCGCCCTCCCCGGGCGCCGCGTCCCGACGCCCCTTCCTGCGATCCGCCCGCCGAGCCATGCGATCCGCCGTGAAGCCGGAGGCATGATGCGACGGCCCGGCCGGCGTCGTCAAGCGTCCCCGTGCGGTCCCAGGAAGGTGTTGGCGGCCCGACAGGGCACGGGATCCGGCGGGGGGATCGCCACCCGCCCTCGCGGCGTGGCTGGAACCCCGCCCGCCGCGGCATGCGCTAGAATCTCCGGTGCCACCCGGAGGGGAAGCCATGGCTCGCCGCTCCTTCCCGCCCTCGTCGTTGCTCGTCCTGGCATGCGTCGCCTGCACGGCCTCCGCAGCCTGCGGGCAGGGAGGCTCCGTTCCCCGGGGCCCGGCGGCCGACGACGACGCGGCCCGGGCCGAGGCGATCGCGGGGGATCCCGGCGCGGAGGCCGAGGCCTTCGGCGAGGACGGCGGGGGGGACGTAACGGCCGACGTGCCCGGCGACGGGGACGCCGACGACGACGGGGTCGCGGACGCGGACGGCGAGGTGGAGCCCGCGTGCGCGGGGCCGCTCGCGGCGCCGGGGTGCCCCTGCGGGACTGCCGACGAGTGCGCAAGCGGCTACTGCATCTGGACGTCGAAGGGCCGGGTGTGCGGCAAGTCCTGCTCCGCGGGCGAGGAGTGCGGCCCGGGCGAGGCGTGCGTCCAGGTGGCGTCGTACCCGGACGTCTTCTTCCTGTGCATCGACCTGCACCCGACGATCTGCCGTCCATGCGAGTCGGACGCGGACTGCCGTGTGGACTTCGCGCCGGTGCAGCCGCGCTGCCTGCCGCTCGGCCAGGCCGGGGAGGGGTCGTGGTGCTTCCCGGCGTGCGCCTCCGGGTCGGACTGCCCGGACGGCTACGGGTGCCTGACGGAGCCGGGGGGGGTGGGCGTGCCCGGGGGGGGAGGGCGTGCCGCGGCGAAGGCGTGCCTGCCCGAGTCCGACGCGTGCGAGTGCAGCCCGCTCGCGATCCAGCAGGCCGCGCGCACGGGGTGTCTCGTCTCGAACGACCTCGGCGCGTGCCCGGGCGTGCGGCGCTGCCGCGAGGACGGCCTGTCCGGCTGCGACGGACCTGCCGCGCAGGCGGACGACTGCAACGGAAAGGACGACGACTGCGACGGCGCGACCGACGAGCACTTCGTGCCCTCCCCGTGCGCCGGCGCTTGCGGGGGGACCACGGCCTGCGAGGGCGGCGAGGTCGTCTGCAAGGGCGTGCCCGGCCGCGACGAGGTCTGCAACGGCCAGGACGACGACTGCAACGGGGTCACGGACGACGGGTTCCCGGACACGGACGGCGACGGGATTGCGGACTGCGTCGATCCGGACGCGGACGGGGACGGCGTGCCGAACGAGGACGACGCGTGCCCGCTCACGTACGACCCCGCCCAGACGGACACGGACGGCGACGGCCTCGGGGATGCGTGCGACGACGACGCGGACGGGGACGGCGTGCCGAACGAGGACGACGCGTGCCCGCTCACGTACGACCCCGCCCAGACGGACACGGACGGCGACGGCCTCGGGGATGCGTGCGACGACGACGCGGACGGGGACGGCGTCCTGAACGCGGTGGACAACTGCCCGCTCTCCCCGAACACGAAGCAGGACGACGCGGACAAGGACGGCCTCGGGGACGCGTGCGACTGCGACATCGACGGCGACGGCGTGTCCGACGCGACCATCGGCTGCCCCGACCCCGGACCGGCCGCGGACAACTGCCCCCTCGTGCCGAACCACGACCAGTCCGACATCGACGGCGACGGGATCGGGGACCCGTGCGACGCGGACGCGGACGGGGACGGCGTCCTGAACGTATACGACAACTGCTCTCTCCACCCGAACCCCGGCCAGGAGGACAACGACAAGGACAAGGCCGGCGACGCGTGCGACGAGGACGACGACAACGACGGCGTGCCGGACGAGGTGGACCTGTGCCCGCTGGTGCCGGACCCGGACCAGTCCGACCTGGACGGCGACGGCACGGGCGACGCGTGCGACCCGGACAAGGACGGCGACGGCGTCGCGAACGGCGCGGACAACTGCCCGGGCACGCCGAACCCCGGCCAGGAGGACACGAACGGGGACGGCATCGGCGACGCGTGCGAGCACGACTGGGACGGGGACGGCGTGCCGAACGGCGACGACGTGTGCCCGCGCGTCTTCGACCCGGCCCAGGCGGACCTCGACCAGGACACGGTCGGAGACGCCTGCGACTGCGACATCGACGGGGACGGCGTCGCGAACCCGAACCCGGACTGCCCTGCCCCCCCGAAGGCCGACCTGTGCCCGTTCGTGCCCGACCCGGGCCAGGCGGACTTCGACGGAGACGGGCGGGGCGACGCCTGCGACGACGACGACGACGGGGACGGCGAGGCGGACGCCACGGACTGCGCGCCGCTCGACCCCGCGATACGCCACGGCGCCCAGGAGGCGTGCAACGGGCGCGACGACGACTGCGACGGCGCCACGGACGAGGGCCCCGCTGCCGGGTGCGTCGTGTTCTTCCTGGACCACGACGGCGACGGGTTCGGCGTGGCGGGGACCGCGGCGTGCCGGTGCGGACCGGACGGCGAGTACCGCGCCCCGGTGCCGGGCGACTGCGACGACGGCGACGCGGCGGTGAAGCCGGGCGGCGTGGAGGCGTGCGGCGGGGGGGACGAGGACTGCGACGGCCTGGCGGACGAAGCCGGGGCCGCCGGGTGCGCGCAGTGGTTCTACGACGGCGACGGTGACGGCCACGGCAACCCGGCCGGAGGGGGCCGCTGCCTGTGCGGGCCGCTCGCGCCATGGTCCGCGCCGGTGGCCGACGACTGCGACGACACCGACGGGACCTCGTGGCCGGGCGCGCCCGAACACTGCGACGGCGCGGACGACGACTGCGACGGCAAGACGGACGAGCCCGGCGCGGCGGGATGCCAGACCCTCTATGCCGACGTGGACCTCGACGGGTACGGGGACGCGAACGACCACGCGTGCCTCTGCTCGAAGCTCGGAATCTACACCACGGCGACCGGCGGGGACTGCGACGACTCGGACGCGGGCGCGCACCCCGGCGTGGCGGAGTCGTGCGACGGCCGCGACGAGGACTGCAACGGCCAGACGGACGAGGGGTCCGCGGCCGGGTGCTCGACGTGGTACCGGGACGGCGACGGCGACGGGCACGGGAAGCCGGGAGACTCGGTGTGCAGGTGCGGGCCGGTCGCGCCGTACACCGCGGCGACGTCGTTCGACTGCAACGACGCCGGCGCAGGGGTCAACCCGGACGCGCCCGAGGCGTGCAACGGGTACGACGACGACTGCGACACCTACGTGGACGAGGGCGCGGGGTTCGGATGCTCGATGTGGTACCTCGACGCGGATTCGGACGGATGGGGCGCGCCGGGCGGCGTGTGCGCGTGCTTCGCGACGCCTCCGTACCAGGTCGGCACGGGGGGGGACTGCGACGACGTCCGCGCGTTCGTGAGCCCGGGCGCGACCGAGGCGTGCGACGGCCTGGACGACGACTGCGACGGCACGATCGACGAGGAGGGGGCCGCCGGGTGCTTCGGGTACTGGCGCGACGCGGACGGCGACGGGTGGGGCGCGCTCGGATCGCGGCGGTGCCTGTGCGCGCCGGAGGGCGAGTGGCAGGTCTGGTCCGGGGGCGATTGCGACGACGCGGACGCGGGCGCGTGGCCCGGCGCGCCGAGCGCGTGCTCGGACGCGGCCCAGTGCTGCGCGCCGGCGACGGTCTGTCTGGCGGGCGCCTGCGCGACCGGCGCGATGAGCTGCTCGATCGACGAGGACTGCCCCTCGGACACGCGCTGCGTCGCGACGAAGTGCACGCCCTGGGGGCCGGGGGAGGCCGACGCCGCCTGCACGCGACCGACCGTGGTCGGGATCTTCCGGCCGGCGCTCCAGTGCAAGTGGGAGGCGCCGCCCGCCGGCGACCCGAAGCCGACCGCGAACAACGTCATCCCGACGCCGGTCGTGGCGGACTTCAACCTCGACGGGGACGCGAAGACCGTCCGGCCGTCCATCGTGTTCCCGACGAACGCGGGCAGCCAGTGCGACGACCCGAACGACTTCCGGAACGGGTGGGTCCGGGTGATCGACGGCGACACCTGCGCGCAGCAGCACGTCATCACGGCCCACGAGGTGGTCGCGGCGGCGCCGCTCGCGATCGGGGACATCGACCTCGCCGCGGACGGGCGGCCCGAGATCGTGGCGAACGCGGCGGGCGGCGGGCTCGTGGCGTTCAAGTTCAACGCCGCGACCGGGGCGTGGGGACTCCTGTGGCGCTCGCGGAACGCGAACGGCACGCCGAGCACCTGGGCGGCGTCGATCTACCGCTGGACGGGCCCGACGATCGCGGACGTGGACGGGGACGGGCTGCCCGAGGTCGCGATGGGCCCGATCCTGCACGACCTCACGGGGCTCGTGATCGCGTCGAACCTCGGCTGGAAGAGCCCGAACTCGACCGGGCAGATCGCGGTGCTGGCCGACGTGGACGCGGACGGCAAGGCCGAGATGGTCACGGGCGACGGCGTGTGGCGGTTCCAGGCCGGGACGGGCTGGGTGAAGGAGTCGTACTTCACCGCGACCGTGTCCGACGGGTTCGTCGCGCTCGCGGACTTCGGCAACTGGACGGTCGCCGGGCTCGGAACGGCGGCCGGGCTGCCCGAGGTGGTCGTGATATCCGGCGGCACCGCGCGCATCCAGACGCTCTCGGGCCAGGTGGTGTTCGGCCCGTTCGACCTGCCGTTCTTCCCCCCCGCGACCGGGAAGGGGCACGGCGGGCCGCCCACGGTCGGGGACTTCGACGGCGACGGGAAGCCCGAGTTCGCGATGGCGGGCACCGGGTCGTACACGATCTTCGACCGCGACTGCGACGCCACGCCCGTGCCGTACGGCTGCCACGCGCGCGGGATCCTGTGGTCCACCCCGACGAAGGACTACTCGTCCAGCATGACCGGCTCGTCCGTGTTCGACTTCGAGGGCGACGGCCGGGCCGAGGCGATCTACGCGGACGAGTGCTTCGCGCGCGTCTATTCGGGCAACACGGGCGAGGTCCTGTTCAGCCAGGCGCGCACCAGCGGCACGTGGTACGAGAACCCGGTCGTGGCGGACACGGACGGCGACTTCCGGACCGAGGTCGTGGTCGGCACGAACATCAACTGCGGCGTGAGTTGCCCGCCGATGGACCCGTACTTCCGGGGCCTGAAGTGCGCCGCGGACGCGGACTGCCCGACCGGCGCGGCGGGCTCGTGCAAGGCGGGCTACTGCCGGTGTACGACGGACGCCGGATGCGGGTCGGACGGCGTGTTCGGGTGCGCGGACCCGCTGCCGAACACGCCCGGCATCGGCAAGGTCTGCCGGACGAAGCACTACGGCCAGAAGGCCGGGGTCTACGTGTTCCGCGACGTCGGCGACGCGTGGGTCGCGTCGAGGCCGATCTGGAACCAGCACGCCTATTCCGTGACGAACGTCGAGGACGACGGCGGCATCCCCGCGGCTGGCGCGGTCCAGGCGAACTGGAAGGTCGCGGGATTGAACAACTTCCGGCAGAACGTGCAGGGAGCGCTCCAGCCGACGCTGGCCGCGAACCTGACCGCGCGGATCGGCACGATCGGCAACTGCGACCCGACCGGCGCCCTGTCCGTGCCGGGCATCGTGTGCAACCGCGGCGCCGCGCCCGTGGCCCGCGGGCTCGCGGTGGCGTTCACCTCCGGGCCGCCCGACACGGGCGAGGTCGAGTGCCTGAAGAAGACCACGCTGGACCTGTTCCCGGGCGACTGCGAGTCCTTCTCGTGCACCTACCATCCCGCGACCGCGTTCGCGGTCGGGCTGTACGCCGACTACGGCGGCTCCGGCGGCAAGGGCGACGCGACCGAGTGCCGCGAGGACGACAACACCGCGACCCGCGCCGGGGTGACCTGCCGGAACGTGGAGTAGGAGCGCCTACGGGACCTCGACCACTCCGCTCGTCCAGGTGGCGGGCCGCGGCGTGCCGGCCGGCGCGTCGGGGGCGTTCATCAGCGCGTAGGCCGCCGTCCGCGTCCCGGGAATGAGCGCGACCGAGACGATCCGGGCCACGTCGGGCCTGCGGACGCCCAGCTTCACCATCAGGATCCCGCGGCCGCCGGCGTCCATGAACGCGAGGAAGCCCCCCCGGACCTCGACCGAGCGCGCCGCGCCAGGCACCTGCACCGGACCCGCGGCGCCCCCCGGGTGGTACGCGGCGTCCGGCACGGGCTCGAAGCCGTTCCTCGCCAGGAACGCGTTCGGCCGCCCGACGCGGGCCGGGTCCTGCCGCTCGGGGGGGAGGCCCGGGTCGTCGATCGCGAGGGCCTGGACGCCGTGTCCGGCGTACGTGAAGAAGTGGAGCGAGTGGACGCGGCACTCCCCCGCATCCGAGAACGCGTTGACGCAGGCCACCTGGCGCAACCGCGCGGAGTGGAAGCAGCGTCCCGGCTCCAGGCGGGTCGGGTCCAGGAGGCCCGCGGCGTCGTCGGCCCGGGTCGCGATGGGGAGCGACACCGCCGCCGCGATCAGCGCCAATCCGACGAGCCTCGTGTCCCGCCGCGTCATCGCGAACAATCCTACCATATCGGACCGCAGACGAGCTTGACGCCCCCCCTTCCCGGACCGCACAATACCTCGGGACGCGCTCTTCCATTCCGGGAGGGGGACATGACGGACGACGGGCTCGAGGTCGAGGAAGGCCAGGAGGTCGTGCGGCGGACCATCGTCGGAGGCCGCCCGCGGGCGCGCCACAAGCGGACGATCCGCGTGCCGATCGGGCTCGAGAAGGTGCTCGTCCGCGCCGCCGGCGACCCGGTTTTCCGGGCCGCGCTGACGCGCGATCGCGTCGCCGCGATCGAGGCCGCGGGCTACGAGATGCTCGCCACGGAGCTCTCCGTGCTCGCGAGCGTCCCGGACTCCGTGCTCCAGGTCATGATCGGCCGGATCGACGTGAAGCGCCACGGCACCCGCAGGTTCATGCGCGGCGTGGCAGCCGCGGCGTTCGCGTCGGCCGCGGCGACCGCGACCGTGGGCTGCGACATGGAGGGCCAGCCGGCCGGCATCCAGCCCGACGCCATCGACCCCGCCGACTCGGTCGAGATCTTCACGGACCACGGCGTGGATCGCGGCATCCTTCCCGACACCGAGGAGTGGGAGCCCGCGGTCGAGCTGCCGCCCGAGATGCAGGCGGGGGTGGACGTCGCGGTGCCCGAGGTGTTCCCCGACGCGGGCGTGCAGGCCGACGTGGACGAGGCGGAGTACGACATGGACGTGCCGCCCGCGCCCGGCGGCGTGCTGCCCGACATGCCCGAGGACGTTCCGCCGCGCCGGCGCTAGGCCCGCAGCGAGGGGGACCATGGAGACGAAGCCGCGCACCCCGCGATTCCGCCGCATCCGCATCCCGATCGGCATCGAGAAGGTGCTCGTCCGCGCCGCGGGCGACGCGAGGTTCCGCGCCGCGCTGCTGCGGGACCGGGCCGCCGCGATCGAGGCCGCGGGCTACGAGATGCTGCCCTCCGAGCTGACCGTGATCGCGTCAGTCTCCGAGGGCGCGCTCGAGACGATGATCGGCCGCATCGACGTGCGGCGGCACGGCACCGGCAGGTTCATGAGAGGGGTCGCGGCGGCCGCGCTCGCGTCCGCCGCGGCCACGTCGTCGCTGTCCTGCGACTCGTCTGCCCGCGAGGAGGTCCGCGCGGGGGTGCCGGCCGACGTGGAGGTGCTCCCGATAGACGCGGGCCACTCCCCGGAGGTCTTCCAGACCGAGATCCGACTCGACGCGGCCGGCGAACTTGCGGACATGCCCGACCTGAAGGACGTCTGGAACGACCCCCATACCGCGGAGAACGAAGCGCCGGAGATCGACGAGCCCGGCGACCCCCAGGACGTCGCCGCGCCCGAGTTCATGGTCGGGGGGATCATGCCGGACGAGCCCGAGGCGGACGTGCCTGCGCGGCGGCCGGGCGGTCAGCGCCAATAGGCCGGGCGGTCAGGGCTCCTCGTAGGTCCACTGAAGCGCGGGCCGGTTCGCGGCGAGCCACGCGGGGTCGAGGTACTGCGCGTAGCCCGTCTCTCCCTCGACGTACAGCTTCAGCCACGACACGGCCGTGCCGATCATGATCGCGAACGTCTCGTCGTCCTCGAGCATCCCCTCCACTCCGCAGTAGTCCTTGAGCGTCTGGTCGGACAGGGGGATGTCGCAGACGTTCGTGTAGCTCATGTGGCTCGCGGACTCGACGATCCCCTCCGCCTTCGGCGCGGGCAGCCCGAGGTAGATCGGGTGGGTCTCGATATCGACGGGGCACGTCGGGTCGAGCGTGCCGCCGAACACGGCGACCGGCACCTTCACGCCCGACAGACCCTGGGGCCCGAACGCCGCGATCCCCCCCGGCGCGAGCGCGATCGCGGCGCGCAGGCCCGGAAGCGGCGACGCTGTCACGACCTGACCGCTCGGCCAGAACGGCACGTAATCGCACATGATGTCGGCCGGAGTCCCGGCCGCGCACGTCGCCTGGACCGCGGACACGTCCACGGACCCGCCCGCGATCATGAGCGCCGTGTACCCCCCGAACGAATGCCCCGTCACCGCGACGCGCGTCGCATCCACGATCCCGGTCACGAGGTACCCCGGCGTGCCGGCCCGCTCGATCACCTGCCCCGCGGCGAACGCGACGTCCCGCGGCCGCTCCATCGCGACCTTCGCCACGGTCTCGTCGCTCGAGAAGAAGTCGGTGAGCGTGTTGCCGGCGTGGTTCATCGCCGCGACCACGTAGCCGTGGCTCGCGAGGTGCTCGGTGAACCCGATCGACTGCTCCGCGATCCCGCGGAACCCGTGCGAGAACATCACCAGCGGGTACGGCGCGCCGGACGTGTCCGCCGAGGCCTGGGCATACGCCCTCCCCGGGATCAGCACCAGGTACCTGGCCTTCGCCTGCCCGGCCGGCTTGGCCGGATACCAGACCGTGGTGGGCACCGACCGAAGCCGGTCCAGGTCGAAGAACTGGAACGTCGTCATCCCGACCTCGTAGGGGCCCCAGGCGAACGGGTCCGGGACGGGCGGGGGCGGGACGTCGGCGTGCGCGTCGGCCGGCGCGTCGGGGGGCACATCGGGGGGCACATCGGGGGGTATGTCAGCCATCGCATCGTCGATCGGGTCCGGCGCTGGATCCGGTTGGCCGGGCAGGTCGGGCGCGGGCTCCGGGACGGGCTCGGGCTGAGGCTCGGGCTCGGGTGCCGCGGGCACGTCGGCGAGCTCGCCGGGGGGGACGTC
>VGRB01000167.1 GCA_016875475.1 Deltaproteobacteria bacterium | reverse complement strand
TGAGCGCCCGGACCGGGCGGTCCGTGGAGATCCCGAGGTCGGCCGGGTCCGTGCCGCGCCGCCGCAGCAGGACCACCGGCGCGAGCAGGAAGTACGCGGCGGTCAGGGCGCCCTGGTTGCGGCCGATGAAGCCGCCGAGGCCCCCCAGCAGGTCGGCCCCGAGCAGCACGGCCAGGCCCCCGACCCACAGCGCGAGAACCTCCCGCCAGGCGCGCGCGGGCGCGCCGGGAAGGGAGCCGCCAGACGCCGGCGGGCTCGTCTCAGGCCCCTGGCTGCTCATCGCCGGCCGACACTCCGAAGGGGATGCGCTTGACGACCTCGGCCGCGGTGCTGCCCTCGGTCTCCAGGCGGGGCACCGGCCGCCCCATCCGCTCCTCGGCCGCGATCAGGACCGAGACCACGAACCACGCGAGCACCGCGCCCTTCGCCGCCCCCGCGATCGCGCCGGTCAGGCGGTCCGCGACGGACAGGCCGCCGTCGCCTCCGTGGACCATTCCCTTGATCACGCGCGCGAGGATGGACAGCGCCAGGTACGCGATCGTGAAGATCCCGACCTGGAACGCGATCGGTCGGACCGCGGGGTACGCCGCGAGCAGGCCCGGGAACGCCGCGAGCGCGGGCTCCGCCAACTCCAGCGCCGCCACCGCCGCGGCCGCCGCGGCGATCAGCCGGAGCACCTGGAGGAGGAGGCCGGTGAGGGCCCCGAGCACGGCGAACAGCACGACCACGGCCACCACGGCGGAGTCCAGCATGGGGCGAAGACTAGCACAAAGCGCAGCCCCCTCGGGCCATCCCTTTCGGGAGACTTCCTTTGGGGCCCCCCCCGCCGGCTGCCGATTCATACAGGTAGAAGACGTCGCCCGCGCGAATCGCCGCCATTCCCCGGCAACGTGCAACAGGGCGGCGTCTTCGGCCCGGCAGCCGGCGGGGCGAGGGCGGGTTCGGGTTCGGGTTCGGGCTCGGGCTCGGGCTCGGGGACGGGTTCGGGTTCGGGCTCGGGCTCGGGCTCGGGTTCGGGGACGGGTGGTTGACGCGAGGGGGGTGAACTCGTACCTTCCTTCGGGGTGTCCCGGAGGACGACGCTTGAGCGTTCGGCACGCGTTCGTGCTCGTGATCGCGACGGCGGCCTGCGCGGGCTGCGACTCGGGCGGAGGAGAGCTGCCGCCGGGCGCGACGTCCGAGGACCTGCGCACCTTCCACGTAGACGTGACGAAGCGCGGAAAGCCGATCCGGGCGTTCGGCGGGCTCGACGGGAACCCGCTGCCCGGCAAGGCCGACGCGGCCACGGAGACCGACCTGACGGCGCTCTACCAGTCGCACGGGGTGCGGCAGGTCCGGCTGTCGCGCGGGTCGGGCTGCGACGTCGCGCTCGACGCGGTCTTCCCCGCACCGAACCTCGCGGCGGGCGAGCCCGGTGCGCCCGACTACGCGACGCTCGACGAGGTGCTCAAGAACGCGCTCGCGTCGGGGATGCCCCCGATCTGGGGCGCGATGTACGACGTGGGCAAGGGCGCCTGCTCCCGCAGGGGCGACCTGGAGGAGGGGAGCGGCATCGCCGACCCGGACGTCTGGGCGACCGCCGTGGTGCAGACCCTCCAGCACATGCGGTCCTCGGGCCTGGTCGCGCCGATCGTCGAGTTCTACCCGGACCCGTTCGGGGCGGGCGGCTACTCGAAGGGCCAGGCGTTCCAGCACGTCAACGCGTGGGCACGGCTCCGCGAGGCGCTCAGGGCCGCGTTCCCCGCCGCCTCCGGCTCGCCCGGGTTCCAGATCGCCGCGCCCGGCATCCCGATCGAGGCGGCGGGCGCCTTCACCGATGCGGACCACGCCTTCGCGACGTTCGGGAACCACCTCGCCACGACGCCTGCCGACGCGCCGGATGCCCTGTCGTTCGCGAGCGTCGCCTGGATGCCCGAGGACCACCTCGCGATCGCGGAGGAGGCACGCCTGGCCGCGGTGCGATGGGGCCTCGCCGCCCTGCCCCTCGCGGACGGGGGCGCCCGGCCGCCCGAGGCCTTGTGGACGGAGCTTGCGGGCCTGCTGACGACGCCGGCGCGGCGCAGCGCGTTCCTGGCCGCGCACCTCGCGGCGGCGAGGGTCCTGCTCCAGGACCGCGTCGAGTCGTTCGCGGCGGCCCGGTGGGCGGGCCCGCCGGACGCCGGCGGCACCCCGGAGGACCTGTTCGTTCGGCCGGACCGCACGTCGCTGCCCGCGCTCGAGTCGATGATCGCCTTCTACCTGATGGAGTCCGCGGCCGCGGTGCGGGTCCCGGCGGCGCTGGCGGACGGGAAGGCCTCGGACGGCAAGGGGGTCGCGGCCCTGGCCGCGGTCGGGAAGGACGGGACGCTGTTCCTGCTGGCCGCGCTCGCGGACCCGGGGCGGATCGGGGCGTGGGTCCGCGTCCGCTTCGACGTCACCGGCCTCCCCGCGAACGCCGCGTCCGCGAAGGTCCTGCGCGTCACGGTGGACGAGAGCACCGAGGCGTTCGCGTGGCAGGAGGACTCCCGGGCCCCGGTCACGGGGGGGGAGCTGACGATCGAGCGGACCGCCTGGGTCCCCGCCGTGATGCTCCTCCAGGTGACGCCGATCGAGGCGGTCAACGCGCCAGCTGCACCTCGATGACGTCCCCCTCCCGCTCGCCCACGCAGATCCACAGATCGCCCTGGTAGACGACGATGCGCATGTAGGCGACGTTGGGGGGCATCCGCTTCAGGCGGAGCACGACCTCGCGGTGGTGCTTGGGGAACTCGGTGACGCCGCGCTGCACGGCGACGGACTTGCTCTTGTAGTCCGAGTCGAGGATGTCCTCGGCACGGAACGTGTCGGAGAGCGGCATCTTCAGCACGGTCCGGGCGACGTTCTCGGCGGAGCGCAGGTCGAGGGTCGATCGCAGCAGCCCGGCCACGAGGCGACCGAGCACCGGGTTGTCGGCCGGGATGCCCTGCAACGGGTCGTCCACGTCGATCGGGCCGCCGATGATGGTGCGGAGCAGGTCCTGCGCGCGCTCGAGCTCCATGCCGATCGCGCTCCGCACCTGGAGCGTGCGCGCCCCGGCCTGGCCGCCCACGCGCTCGCACTCGAGCCTGTAGACCGCGTCGAACAGGGGCACGAGGCTCGGATCGAGCTGCTTCCCCGCGATCTCGCGCATGATTCCGAGCGCCTCGGGCGGCTCGTAGGCGGGCTTCGTCGTGCGGTAGGGGCGCTGGCTCGTCAGCGCGTCGAACACGTCGGCGACCGAGATGATCCGCGCCTCCAGGGCGAGCCGGATCCCGGCGATGTCCCCCTCGGGGTAGCCGCTCCCGTCGAACCGCTTGTGGTGCCACAGGATCCCGTCGGGCTCGACCACGGTCTCCGGGACCGGGAGGTTCTGGAGGCCCAGCTCGGGGTGGCGCTTCATCTCGACCCACTCGGCCTCGTCGAGCGGCCCGGTCTTCCGGATGACGGCCGGATCGAGGAACGTCTTGCCGTAGTCGTGCAGCAGCGCCGTGATCTCGAGACGCCTCAGGCGCGCCTGCGGGAAGTTCGGGAGCCGCGACGCGAGGAGCACCGCCCAGTGCGCCACCCGGACGCTGTGCTGGGCCGTGCTCGTGTCGTGGTCCTCGTACCGTTGGCGCGCCTCGTCGGCGGACTTCCACACCTTCTGGAAGTCCGATTCGGTCATCCTGGACCAGGTGCCCATTCCGGCCACCCTCCCCTACTGACCGCAGATTATCGCCGCTGGGAATGGCGATCGCAACTCCGGTTGCCGGTGCGACGCGGGCGGGCTACAGTGCGCCCCGGCTTTCCGCGAGGGGTGCACGATGTCGTGGGAGAACGTGCTGCTCGAGTTCGACGGGCCGGTCGCCCGTCTCACCGTGAACCGGCCGAAGGTCCTGAAGCGGCTGAACCGCGCGACCCTGGAGGACCTGAAGGCCGCCCTGTGGACCGCGTGGAACCAGCCGGGGTGCGCCGCGGTCGTCCTGACCGGCGCCGGCGAGAAGGCGTTCGTGGCCGGGGCGGACATCGCGGAGATGTCGGGGCTGAGCCCGTCGGGCGCGACCGCGTTCGCGGAGCTGGGCCACACCGTGTGCGGCCTGATGGAGCGCATGCCCCGCGTGGTCATCGCGGCCGTGAACGGGTTCGCGCTCGGCGGCGGGACCGAGCTGGCGCTCGCGTGCGACGTGATCCTCGCCTCGACCAACGCGGTCTTCGGCCAGCCCGAGGTGAAGCTCGGGATCATCCCGGGGTTCGGGGGCACCGCACGCCTGCCCCGCGCGATCGGCAAGCGCGCCGCCATGGAGTGGATCCTCGCGGGCGGCACCTGGCCGGCGGCCGAGGCGCACCGGGTCGGGCTCGTCAACCGCGTGGTGGAGCCGGGGGAGCTGCTCGCGGAGGCGGACAGGCTCGCTCGCGCCGTGGCCGCGCGGGGGCCGCTCGCCGTGCAGGCCGCGAAGCGCCTGGTCCACGACGGGCTGTCCCTGCCGCTCGACGCCGCGCTCCGGACCGAGGCCGTGGTGTTCGCGAACCTCTTCGACACCGCGGATCAGAAGGAGGGGATGAAGGCCTTCGTGGAGAAGCGGGCACCCGGGTTCAAGGGGTCCTGACGCGCCTCCGGGCCAGCCCGAGCAGCGGGATCAGCAGGAACGGCACCGGGGCCCCGCCGGCCGCACCCGCCGTGCAGCTCCCCTTCTTCGACGGCGGTCCGACCGGCGTCTCCTCGGCCCCCTCTCCCTCCTCTTCCGGGACACCTTCCTCCTCGGGCATCGGGGGCTTCTCGACGACCTCGGGCTCGGTCCCGTCGGGCATGCGGCAGACGCGGCCGAGCGTCGCGTCGCCGGTGCAGATCATCGGCTCCGGGCACCACTCCTCGAAGCAGCTCTGCGTGCAGTAGGCCTGGCCCTCGTCCGGCGCGGCCCAGCACAAAGCGGTGATGCAGTCGTCCCGGCCCTGGCACGCGGCCCCGACGTCCAGCCTGCCGAGGCTCGGCATGCACACGCCGTACTCGGACGTGCCGTAGGAAACGCAGACCGTGCCCCACACGCACGCCCAGTCGTCCAGGTTGCACGACGTGCGGCAGTAGCTCTCGTCGGTGCCGAGGAGGTTCACGCACCAGCCGGTCTCGCACTCCTCGTTCGCGCCGCAGGCCTCGCCGGTCTTCGTGAGCGGCACCGGGGGCTCGCCGTCGAGGCACGCGCCGCGGCCGCCGCCCAGGTCGTAGCACCAGTATCCCCCGTAGCACGCCGGGGCGGACGGGTCGCACGCCTGGCGGCAGCGGGCGACCTCGCCGGGCAGCGAGAAGCACAGGTCGGACTTGCACTCGGCGTCGAACCCGCACTCCGACCCGAGCGGCTTCTTCTCGACCGGGATCAGCGACGGGTCCAGGCACCCGCCGACCGTGCCGAACCCCGCGACGTAGCAGACCTTTCCGTCAGCGCACGCAGGTCCGTCCTTCTTGCAGGGCACGCGGCAGTACATCGCCTTCTTGTCGGGGTTGAGGGTGCAGTAGCTGGTCGCGCAATCGGACGAGTACTTGCACGGCTCGCCCTCGCCCCCCTTCTTGTTCCCCGGAACGCACGCGGCCTTGCCGCTGCGAACGAGCACGTTGCAGTAGTAGTTCGCCGGGCAGGTGTCGTTGGCGGTGTCGCACGAGTGGGTGCAGATGGTGGACCCGGCGTCGAGCGTCTGGCAGGTGTCGGGGCTCTGGCAGTCGCTCGCCTTCTGGCACACCCCGCCGAACGCGACGGACCCGGGCGAGATGCCGGCGACACCCGAGCAGTACCCCCCCTGGCACTTGAGCTGGCCGGTGTACTTCTCGTTCCCGCTGTAGTCGTCGTCCACGATCTTCGGGCAGTCCGCGTCGCCGCCGCACGTGAAGTACCCGTTCGCCGGGTACAGGAAGCAGACCGCCTTCTGATCGTCGGCGTGCAGGGTGGCGCTGTTCCCGTTCGGGTCCACGGCCGGGGCCATGGTGGGGGGGTCCCACTCGTTGTACCCGTACAGGACGTGCTGGACGCCGAAGAAGTGGCCGATCTCGTGGATGGCCACGCTCTTCACGTCCATGGTGTTGCCCCACATCCCGATCTTGCCTTCCGTGTTCCACTCGTAGAAGTAGCCGTTGAACGCGATGTCGGCCTCGTGGATCTCGCCGGAGTAGTTGTAGACCGGCGACGTCACGCCGAGCACCTGCTGGCCGAAGTCCCAGGCCGAGTTGTTGATGAAGACCAGCTCGTTCTTGCCGTTGGTCTGGCCGCTGATCGGGACGACGGACTTGTTCGAGGTGGCGCCGAGGTACTTGAACGACAGCGCGGTGCAGCTCACCGCGGCCCAGTCGGTGAACGAGTCGTGCATCTCCTGGATCGCGGCGGTGCCGGCCCCCGGCGCGCCGTTCGGGTCCAGGTAGTACGTCAGGTCGGCGTGGTCCCAGCGGACCACGTTCCCGTAAGGCGTCATGGAGATGCTGTAGGCGAGGGCCCCCGCGGGGACGAGGGCGGCGAGGGCGGCGATCGCGGCGAGGCGCTTCATCGGGCACCTCCCGCGGTCGCGCCGGCACGCACGCGCCGGACCAGGTCGTCCAGGTCGAGGTCGTCGTCCGCGTGGGAGACCGCCTCCTCCTCGACGAGCACGCCCGCCTCCTTCGAGAGCAGCGCGCCGCCCGCGGGCACGCGCGAGACCCGGGCCCTGCCGGTGGCGGCGTCGCGCCGCACCGCGTACTTGCCGAGCCAGAGGCCGGACGGCTTGAAGCCGCGCTCGGTGGCGTGAAGGAACAGGACGACGTCCTCGCCCTCGGTGAAGCGCGGGGTGCCGGGGACCGCGAGCGTCCAGCGGCCCGTGCTGCCGCCGAGCAGCGTGATCGTGACGGTGGGCGCGGTCGCGTGTCCCTTGAAGACCTGGCGCACGCGGAGCGACACGCGGGTGCTGATCCTGCGCTCGTCGTCCGGGTCAGCCACCACGGCGACGCGCGTCACGTCCGCACGCACCACGAGGTCCGCTTGCGCAGCCATCTCCTCGACCGGGAGCCGCAGGATCGTCGTGGCGCGGGCCGCGGTCCAGGCGACCGGAGCCAGGAGGAGCGTCGTCACGAGGACGGTCGTTCGCAGTCGCATGGGTCCTCCTTCGAAGGTCGCAGGGGCCCCATGAACGGGGGGAGCCCGCGGGGAATCATACGAAGTCGCCGGTAGGATTCAAGGGATGCTCGGGGCGTGAAACCGCTCGCGAGACTGATCGAAGAGGGCCCGCCAGAACGGTGCCGGGCGCTACTTCTTCTTCTTCTTGGGCTTGTCGGCCGCGCCCTCGTCGCCGCCCTCGGCGGGCGCCTCCGCGGGGGCTTCGGCGGCGGCCACGGCCACGGGCTCGGGCTCGGGGGCCGGCTCGGGGGCGGGCGCGTGGGCGGCCTTGGCCTTGCCCGCGGGCTCCGAGTCGGCGAGCCCCTTCAGGGCGGCGACCACGCCGTCGGTGCGCGGGTGGAGCGCGGCCACCGCCGACGAGAGCGCCCGCACGTCGTCCGCGGAGTACGCGTCCTTGCCGGTGGCAATCCCGGCCTTGCGGAGCGCGTCGCCCAGGACGGCGCGCGCCGAGTAGTAGTCGAAACGGGTCCCCATCGCAGCGAGAACCTTGTCGTGAGCGATCATCGGGCCTCCTTCGTCCGGCCGGTCGGACGTATGATATCCCGGGCTTGAACGGGACCGCAAGATCGTGAGCGAAGCGGATCGCGACCTTCTCGCGCGGCTCGAGTCGGCGGTGACGGACGCGGGCGCGGTGGTGCTGGCGGGGGCGGCTCGCGCCGCGGTGATTCCGGGCTGCGCGGACCCCGGCAATCCGACCACCGACCTGGACCGGCGGGTGGACGCGTTCCTGCACGGGCGACTGCTGGCGGCGTTCGCGGGCACCGAGGAAGTCGGGTACCTGTCGGAGGAGCGGGCCGACGACCCCGCGCGGCTGCGGGCTAGGACCTTGCTGATCGTGGACCCGATCGACGGGACGCGCAGCCTGCTGCTCGGGCGACCGGAGGCGGCGGTGTCGGTGGCGCTCTGGCGGGACGGGGAGATCGAGTGGGGCTGCGTGTTCAACCCGTTCACGGCCGACGTGTTCACCGCCGTGCGCGGCGGGGGAGCGACTCGCGGGGGGCGGCCGATCCGCACGTCGGTCCTCGCGGCGCCCGCTGAGGCGCGCCTGGTCATGTCGGTGCACGAGCACGACCGCGGCCTGCTGCGCGGACTGGACGGCGTCGCGCACTACACGCCCGTGGGGTCGATCGCGTGGAAGATGGCCCTGGTGGCGGCCGGCGAGGCGGAGGCGACGGTCACGGCGCACCCGCGACACGAGTGGGACGTCGCGGCCGGGACGCTGATCGTGGCCGAGGCGGGGGGACGGGTCACGGACGCGCGCGGCGACGACCTCGCCTTCAACCGGGCGGACACGACGGTGCGCGGGCTCGTGGTGACGAACGGGCCGCTGCACGGGTGGGCCGGGGGGCTGCTGTCGCGGCTCCGGTGACCTCGGGACTGGCGGCGGGGGCCCCTACTTCGGAAGGACTACCACCACCTCGCCCTCGCGGATGAACCCGAGGTCCTCGCGGGCGGCGTGCTCGATCAGGTCCGGGTTGGAGCGGAGCGCCGCGGCGCGGTGATCGAGCGAGTCGTTCCGCGCGCGGATGCCCGCGTTGACCTTCTCGAGCTTGTCCAGCTCGACCTGGAGGCGCTCGGCCTCGAGGGATGCGGAGGGGGAGACGTCCACCACGACGATCGCCCCCAGGAGGAGCGCGCCGAGGATTGCCGAGCCGGTCAGGGCGATGCGCTTCAACGTCATGGGCGGAGTGTAGTCCCTGCGAGGGCGGGCTGCAAAGAATTGATCCGCGCATGGAACTCGCGGTAGCGTCGGGCGTCCCTCGCCCCGGAGCGCCGGCGTGAACGACAGCATCGAACCCGGACCGCCGCCGCCGGATCCCCCTCCCCCGCCGGCGCGCGAGCTGCCCGGGAACGCGCACCGCGAGCTGGCGCCCGGCGAGCGCTACGTCCCGGTGATCGGGGCGTCGGAGCGCGTCCCGGAGGTCACGTTCCGGTCGGTCACGTTCGGGCTCTTCATGTCGTTCCTGTTCTCGGGCGCGGCCGCGTATATCGCGCTGAAGCTCGGACAGGGGATCGAGACGGCGATCCCGATCGCGATCCTGGCGATCGGGTGGTCCGCGATGGCGCGCCGCAAGAGCACGCTCGTCGAGAACGTCAACGTGCTCGCGTTCGGGGCGACGTCGGGGATCGTGGTCGGCGGCTCCATCTTCGTGATGCCCGCGATCTACATCCTGCACCTGGAGGGGCACTCGTCCTTCTTCCAGCTCGCAGTCGTGCCGCTGCTGGGGGCGATCCTGGGCGTCCTGTTCCTGATCCCGTTCCGGCGGTACTTCGTTGCGGAGATGCACGGGAAGCTGCCGTTCCCGGAGGGGACCGCGACGACCGAGGTCCTGATGACCGGCGAGGCCGGGGGGGCGCAGGCGCGGACGCTGCTGTACTCGATGGGGATCGGCGCCGCGTTCGACTTCGCGGGACCGGCGATGCGGGCGTGGCGCGAGGAGTTCACGACCGCGCTCGTGCCGGTGCTGGACAAGGTCGCGGACAAGGCGAAGCTGGTCTTCACGCTGAACACGACCGCGGCGGTGCTGGGGCTCGGGTACCTGATCGGCGTGCGATACGCGGCCTACATCATGGCGGGGTCGGTGCTGTCGTTCCTGGTCCTGGTGCCGCTCTTCCCGTACGTGGGGGGGTACCTCGGGTTCGGGCCGCCGGAGGGCACCGCGGCGCTGGCCGACCTCGACCACGAGACGTTGTTCTACGACTACGTGCGCTACATCGGGATCGGGGGCATCTTCGCGGCCGGCATCATCAGCATCGTCAGGATGTCGGGCGTGATCCGGACGGCGCTCGGGCAGGTGCTGGCGCAGGTCCGCAGGATCGGCGCGGGCGGCGGGGGCGGCGACGCGATCCGGACCGAGCGCGACGTGACCATGCCGTGGGTGCTCGCGGGGATCGCGGCGATCGCGATCTTCCTGTTCCTCTACTTCCGCTTCTCGCTGCTGCCGGGGTTCGGAGGCGCGACGTGGCTGTCCGCGCTGGCGGTGCTGATCGCGCTGCTCGTGTCGTTCCTGTTCGCGGCGGTGTCGTCGTGGGCGGTCGCGATGATCAGCGTGACGCCGATCTCGGGCATGACGCTGACCACGCTGATCATCTCGTCGTTCCTGCTGGTCAACCTGGGCCTGACCGGCGAGGCGGGGATGGTGGCGACGCTGCTGATCGGCGGCGTGGTCTGCACCGCGCTGTCCATGACCGGGTCGCTGGTGACGCAGTTCAAGGTCGGCTACTGGCTCGGGTCCACGCCGCGGACGATCCAGTGGAGCAACATCCTCGGGTCGATCGTGGCCGCGATCACGACGACCGCGGTCATGGTCCTGCTGGCCCACGTCTACGGCTTCAAGGCGGACGCGGCGCATCCCGACCCGCTGCCCGCGCCGCAGCCGAACGCGATGGCGGACGTCGTGAAGGGCATCATGGGCGGCGGCGACGCCCCGTGGGCGCTGTACGTGGTCGGCGCGACCCTGGCCATCGTCGTCGAACTGCTGGGCGTGAGCGGGCTCGCGTTCGCGCTCGGGATGTACCTGCCCATGAGCCTGAACTCGCCGATCCTGCTGGGCGCGATCGTGGCGTGGCTGGTCCAGAGGTCGTCGCGCGACCCCGCCGTATCCAAGGCGCGGAACGACCGCGGCATCCTGATCGCCTCGGGCCTGATCGCGGGCGGCGCGCTGATCGGGGTGGCCGCCGCCATGGTGAGGTTCTGGGAGGACACCGCGGTATCGGCGGCGACCGCGACCCTTGCGCCGTCCGGGTTCCTGGGCACGCTCCAGACCGGCGCGCGCGACCTCTACTTCGGCGTCGGCGGCCTTCGCGACTTCGCCAACGACGGCGCCGCGGGGAACTGGCTTGGCCTGGGCGTGTTCCTGGCGCTCTGCGTGTACCTGTACCTCGACGCGCGTCGCGCGCGGTGACGCTTCCCCGCCGCTTCCCCGCCGCTTCTCCGCCGCTTCCCGGCCGCTTCCCCGCCGCTTCCCGGCCGCTTCCCGCCTGTCGGCTCTCGCGTAGGAGCGTGATCCACCGGTCCATGCTTCCCGCTCTGGGGCAGAGGGCATCCCGAGGATCCCGGTACGAGGGAGTGGGAAAGGGACA